>CALJWY010000273.1 GCA_937974465.1 uncultured Lysobacterales bacterium
TCCTTAACCAAAACGACACCCAGGGCCATCATCAGCATAGATCCGACACCAAAAATTGCTCCCTTTTTTAGTTGCAGGGAATCAACAGTTGCGTGATGCACACGCCAGGTCACCAACAGAACACCCGAAATCACCAGGAAAAACCCTAGCCATTGCCATGGGACCATTCTTTCAGCAAGAAAAACCGTGGACAGCAGGATAACAAACGGACTGAATAAACTGGATACGATACCGGTGCGGCTCGCACCCATCAGGTTCAGGGCCCTGAGATACCAGGTATCCGCCACGGCAATGCCAATCACGCCTGAAACAAAGACAATTGCAAATTCGGCCATGGAATAAGCGGGTAATTCATAACCATGAAACAGGGCTATGGTTGGCACCAATAACAGTAATGCCAGGCAATTCTTGAACAGGTTTAGCTCGAACGCAGGCAGGGTGTTCCCCGCCCGTTTCATAAGAATGACAGCCAGTGCCCATACCAGCGCACTTGCGAGCGAAAATATTTCACCCCAACCCATCGGTTATTTGTCCCTGACCGGAACGGCAGATACTTTCAAGCGCGGCAAAACCGTTTCATTCTTGCACACTGGCACGGATCAACATAACAGGAACCACCGGCACATCTTCGGCATCCAGGGCTTCGCTATAACCGGTTTCCACCTCGGCAATAGCCTCCAGAACTTCCATTCCGGATACGACAGAGCCAAATACCGTGTAACCCCAGTTACGTGGACTTGGGTTCAGGCTGGTGTTATTGCTCATATTGAAAAAAAACTGCCTGGTAGCGGAGTGCGGGTCATCATAGCGCGCCATTGCGATGGAGCCGGGTGTATTCTGCAAACCGTTGCCGGATTCGTTGAGGATATTCTCATGCAGGGTTTTCTCTTCGATTTCCTTGCTGTAACCACCCCCCTGCACCACAAAGCCCGGCATGACGCGGTGAAATATCGTCCCATCGTATTCACCCTCCAGCACGTAGCGCAAAAAATTGTTGGAGCTGATGGGTGCACGCATACGGTTGAGCTCCACTTCGATATCTCCCATGCTCGTCTCGATCTTAACAATGGGAAACAGGTTGTCCGGAATCATTTCAGGCGGAAAACAGTCCTTGTCGACAGACCAGCCAACCATTGGAACCAGCAGCAAAAGTGAAACCAGGGGAAATAAGAACTTTCTAATCATGGATACTCTCCGTTTGTGCCTGAACAGCCATGCCAGTCAAGCGCTATACTAACCTTGCCAAGGCCATTTAAACCATTGGGGTATTTTCACATGTCACCAGGGAGTTCACCACATTGAACTTGCTCAAATCCATATTTATCAGCGCATTCATTGGCTGGTTAGCCGTGATAAGTGGTTCCGCCCTTATCCAGCTAAGCAGCGGATCCGAACCATTGCTTTCCTGGCTTGGCCTGTCACTCGCGGCGCTTCCCCCACTGTTTTTTTTCATCAAGGCTTTTCTCGCCAGTTCGCCTCGAACGGCCAGGCATCCTGTCGAGGTCAGCGTGCCCAGCGCCCTTGGGCTCGCTATTACCATGGCGGTCTCTTATCGCTATGGCGAGGCGGCCGGCAATTTGCACGTTTGGGCGGGTATCACGGTCCTGGGCTGGTTTACCTATCTACGCTGGTATTCGGTGTTCAGCCATCGCAATGCCGAAGCGCTTAAGACGGGTAACATACTGCCAGACTTCAGGCTCGAATCATTGGATGGTCATGTCGTTTCCTCAGAGAGCTTCAAGGCCAAGCCCCACCTGCTGCTTTTTTACCGTGGCAACTGGTGTCCATTTTGCACCGCACAAATTAAAGAGCTTGCAAATGCCTATCAAAGACTCGAGAAGCTTGGTCTTTCGATAGTATTGATCAGCCCCCAGTCCATTAGGAAAAACCAGTCGCTTGCTGATCGTATTGAAGCACCGATGACATTTTTAAGGGACAGGAATAATTTAGCCGCCAGGCAATTGGGCATCTTGCACGAATGGGGCACACCCATGGGCTTGCAGTTGCTTGGCTACCAGTCAGATACGGTCATGCCCACTATCGTATTGACCAATGCGCTGGGCGAGATCGTCTTCACCGATCAAACGGATAATTACCGTGTCAGACCTGAACCCGAAGTGTTCGAGGCATTGCTAAAAGCAACCCGGTAGCCTGCGGCATTAAACATTCAGTCCCTGACCGGGCCGGGCTCCTTTTTCTTTTTTGATCCGGATTGTGGCAAACGCCCTGCCTTGCGCAGGGCGTCCCGCAGAACATACTCGATCTGGGCATTCACACTTCGTAACTCATCGTCTGACCATTGGCGCACAGCCTGCCAGACGTCTTCTCCAATACGCAGCGGAAATGCTTTTTTTGCAGCCATCTGTATCGCTAATCAGTTATACAAGGAGCCGGTATTCAGCACAGGCTGTGCGTTTTCCTCACCACACAGAACAACCAGCAGGTTGCTGACCATGGCAGCCTTGCGCTCATCATCCAGTTCGATGACATCCTGTTTTTTCAGCTCATCAAGTGCCATCTTCACCATCCCCACCGCGCCATCGACGATTTGCCGCCTTGCAGCAACGATCGCCTGCGCCTGCTGCCGTTTAAGCATGGCACTGGCTATTTCCGGTGCATATGCCAAGTGGCTGATACGGGCCTCGATAACCTCGACCCCTGCTTTTTCAAGACGATCCTGAACCTCGGTTTTAAGCTCATCTGCAATCTGTTGGGGACTGCTTCGCAACGCGACCTGGTCTGCGCTGTGTGACTCGTACGGGTAAGTCGTTGCCAGGTTTCGCACAGCGGCTTCGGACTGTATCTCCACGAAACTGATGTAGTCATCCACCTCGAACACAGCCTCGGCAGAATCCACTACCTTCCAGACCACCACCGCGGCTATTTCTATGGGGTTTCCAGAACTGTCATTGACCTTGAGCGTATCACAGTCAAAATTTCGTACCCGCAGCGACACAGCCTTTTTGGCATAGAAAGGATTGGCCCAACGCAGACCGGTATCCCGGGCGCTACCGACATAGGTACCGAACAGGGTCATGACCCTGGCCTGGTTGGGATGCACCATGAAAAACCCCAACAGACACACGATCAAAACAAGCCCGACAACGACGCTACCTATAATCTGGTAAACACTCTGTGAATTAACGGCGTTATAAAACCACCATCCATTTGCTATCAACAAGGCGGGCAACACAACAACGGCCAGGTAACCCGATGGATATTTGCGAGTAATCTCTTTAATCATGTCTTGGCTCCTTGATATCATTTAAATATCATTTTAATACTCCTATACTAAAAATCAATAGGCCTGAAGTCACCCCTCCCGGCAATATCAAATTGACCATGGATGGCACTTTCGACATATAATCTGTCAAGGCTTAAAACAATCTGGAGATAATAATGCGCAGCCTATTCGTCTTACTTGCTCTTTTTTTGCCCCTAACAGCGTCTGCTGATTCCGCCCTGCCCTTTGGCAAAGACCTGGTCGGTGACCGCGAACTTCCGCGTCCATGGGGAATTGGTGTTGACTTCTACACGATGGATCAGGATTACGACATCAAGAGCCTGACCTTCGCCCTGCCCGGTGTTTCATTGGGAGATCCCTCTCAGATCAAGGTCTCCAATGACGTGGTTCATTTTGATATCCAGGCAGATGTCTGGTTATTTCCATTCATGAATGTTTTTGCAGTACTGGGCAAAGTGAATATCGATACCATGGTCGATTTCAGCCAGGCGGATATCACGGGCCTGCCGTTTGACCTGGGTACGCTGCCGGTGGAAATTAAGGGTGAGGTTTACGGTGGCGGCTTTACGCTCGCGTACGGCACTGAGAACTGGTTTACCTCGGCCACGACCTCCTACACAAAAACCAGCACCAGCGGCGATCTTAAATCATCGGTTAAATCACTATCCGTTCAGCCACGCATCGGGCTATTAAGGAATAACTGGCGGGTCTGGGCAGGTGGCATGTACCTGGATACCGATGAAACACACAGTGGCATATTCGAACTCCCATTTATTGGAGGTGTACCATTTGATATCGAACTTGCGACCAAGGATTCATGGAATTACACAGCCGGCATTGGACATGTATTTAATGATCGTGCCAACCTGAGCCTGGAAATTGGTTTTGGAGCCCGCAAACATACCTTGTTCAATCTTAATGTACGGTTCTGAAAAACCTGAATGCGTCTCTCGTTTTTTCCTGCACTTTTCCTGTTAATCATAGCCCCGTCTCCGGGCGGGGCATATGAGACCGACCAGTTTAACAATCGCCTGCAACCCATCGCAGATTCATCTGCACTCATGAATCGACAGGTGACCCTGGCCATCGCAAACAGTATTACCAGTTGGCAAGGCCCCCGCGATGATATGAAAGTTGTCAATGGCATTTACAACAAGATCGGCGGCAGACACTGGGTAGACAAGCTGGAACGGTTTGCGATGGATTCCGTCGACATCGAAAAACTGGATACGCCGTCGCATGATTCCATTTATAGCGGCCACCCAATTTGGGCAACTCGCGTTGCTGCATTATTTGGTGTGGGACCAACCTTAAGAATCAATGACACACTTGTTGGAACCGACAAGTTTGGGCATTTTCTTTCGCAGGGCCGAAAATTCTACCGTCGCTGGTTAAAGGTGGAAAACGAGAGCCGGGCGGCTGAGCAATCTGCCTTCACCGAAAGGGCCCTGTTTGGCCAGATGAGTACCGGCTCATATTCAAACGCCGATTTGGTGGCCAATTATGAGGGTTACCGGTTTTACCGTAGTCTTTTCGAAGACAATATCATTGATGGTAAACCGGCAATATTGTCCTGGGAAAATGACCATTGGATCATGCAAAGACCATTCGAATGGGCAGATCACATCAATGATTACTGGGATGAAGCGCTCAACATCAACCATTTTGACAAGGTGCTGTATCCGCACATGAAACAACGCCTGCTCACATTTTGTGATGACTATTTGAAAGCACCGGAGCTGTTTGAAATCAATGATGAAGATGTGTTGATGCAGCGCTATCAAGACATTCAACTGCGAGACACATCAGAATTGAGACTCAATGCCCTGTGTGTTGATGAGGATGCCACTCCCATTGCAACATCCGGAACTGTCAGCAGCAGACACTGAGCAAATCAAACCTTGGTTAATTTAAACTGCTGCGCTTAATGATATAACGAATTACACCCGCCTCGGACCCCATACCTGCACGCTTGAAACCATTTTTCTCAAGCACGCCTATAGACTGGCTGAGATGAGGCAGTGTTTCTGCACTCACTTCGCTGACGTTATGATGAGAAAAAGCCCAGTTAACCAGCCTCTGTACCGCCTCTGTTGCATATCCCTGTCTTTGAAAACATGCCAGTATTGAATAGCCAATTTCCACTGACCCTGACATATCCGGACGACCCTTGAATCCGCATATCCCTGCTAACTGGCTGCTATCGTCCCGGGTTGACAGATACCAAAATGACCATCCCTGCTCGGCCGGATCACCCAGCTGTGCAAGCGCCAATTGCTTGGCCTGGGGGCCATATAAATCGGGCGGCCAGGACTCAGGCACACTTACACCGAGGGCTTCCGCCAGTGTCTCCCGGCTCAGCAGGTCCTTTTCGATCAAATCCGTGGTGGCAGCAAACAAGTTCAAGCGCGGTGATTGAATCA
>CALJWY010000274.1 GCA_937974465.1 uncultured Lysobacterales bacterium
AACAGATTCTCTGCAGTTAATTCCCGATCAAATATTTCCGCCCACAAATGTTCATCGGTAGTGGCGTCGATTAGCTGAACATTGATACGTACCGTGCTACCGGAGCGCTGCACTGCACCCTCCATAATGGTTGCGACACCGAGTTCTTTGGCGATCTCCGGAATCGGTAGTTCGGTATCCTTATAGCGCAGCACCGATGTGCGTGAAATAACCTTGAGCGCGCCGATGCGCGCCAAGTTGGTGAGCAGGTCGTCGTGCATACCTTCAACGAAAAATTCATCATCTTCCTGCCGGCTTCGATTGGCGAAAGGCAGGGCAGCGATGGAGTGTCTGCTGATGGCGGGTTCGGCATCAACAGTGGTTTCGACCGGGGTCAGAGCTCTTTTCTCACTTACCTCTGTGGTGTTCCTGGCAGTTTGCTGAGAAAAGTTCTCTGAATCCGGTTGTGCCTTGCCGGGGTTGAGGATGAATTTGTCGATGGCGAAATAGGTCAATGCCAATACCAGCACACCGATAATGGCATTGTTGAGTTTTTGGCCGGTTACGTTGGTGATGGATTGCGTGCGATCGATATCTTTTTCGCGCTTGACTCCCTCGGGCGTCATTTCGAATGCCCAGGCAAAGAACAGGGTGATAAAGAAACCCACCCCCAATACCACGAAGATGGTCTGTAACACCCAAGCGGGTGTACCGATGTTGTCCAGCAGGATATCCGCAACCTGGATGAGCAGCCACGCACTGATCAGGTAGGCGACGCCCACCTTGAACACATTTCTTCTTTTGAGTTCAGCAAAGAAGCTCATTCAGAAGGTCCGCAATTGATTGTGGTCGGCACGTAACACGTACCGGCGTTTTGATTTTCCGATTAAGGACATGTCGCTTCTACCCCCGCAGTGAACGACAGGCCAAAAGACTGACAGGTTTTGCATGTTGTCCGCATCCAAAACTACCAGTATTGGCTTGTATTTTTAGTTAATACCTTAGGTTTTTCCTGCTCAAATTTTATGTTAATGACATTAATATGTATCTATTTATAGTTGATGTTCGCCAATAATGATACAAATCATTCGCATCTGGCTGATTATTCCGGTAATTCCGTTGCTCTGACCAATGGCCCGAAAAACAGGGAATTGACCCATAATCTCTCTGTGCCGCGCCAGAAGCCCCTGAACAGGGGGTTGTTGGCGAATCGCACTACCAGTCCTTTGCCGTGGCGCTCTGCAATGACGGCGGGTTGCTGGTCCATTTCCGCCAGCCTTTGGGCGCTTATATAGCCACTGACAAGTGGTTTATCCGTGTAACGTACAGGTGTTGTGAACGGATCCTTACTGGTTTTAAGCAGTGTCGTACCCTTGCGAAATAAAGACATTGTCCCGCTGTAACCAAAGGCAATCGGGTGGGTGTTATCCACGGTTGCTGAAACAATGGCACCACCGATAATGCGCTGGGCGCGTTGATCTTCATAATCCGCATATGCGATGTTAGCGGCAGGACTGCTTTCCGGGTCCTTTTTCGTATCTGTTTTGTCACAGCCACTGGCTGAGAAGCAAAGCGATTCCGCCCACGTTGCACCACCCTGTATGGCGACCAGGACACCGCCATTGTCAATCCACTTGGTGATGCGGTTCTTAAGGGGCTTGCCAATGGCTGAATATTTTCCTTCAACCATTAGCAGGTGTGTGTAGTCAGCCAGGTTGATGGATTTCAAGCGCGCCATGTCCACCATCACCGGCGGTATACCGAGGCGCTGGTCCAGCTGGAACCATGCTTCACCCGCGTCATAACTTCGACTGCCGGGGCCGGCAAGCAGTAAAGGCCTGACCTTGGGAACGGGTTTGAAATGATCAGTTCCCAAACCGGGACCCATGGCGGTCACCTGCGTGTCATAAGAATAAACATTGACGCCATGTTCAGCGGCTTTGCCAAGAATATCCAGTGCAACTTCAGGCTTGCCCTTATCCTGGATGCCCGCTAAAAGCACAAGGCTGCCTTCAATAAAAGTAACCGCTCCAGACTCATCCGCTGACTGGAATGGTTTTGTTGCGGCGCGCACCCTCAAACCGGCTTCCAACAGATCCTGCAAAACTGCGGGTGCGTTCATCTGCCCCCAGGGGATAACCCAGGCAACGGCATCCGCTTGTGGCCTGACGGCGGTCTGTGGCACCGTGGTATCCGTTACGGCGGGCATCCTTGAGAGCTTTGCAAAGGGCAGGTCGTAGGCCAGTGGCAGGCTCCATGCGGATACGTCATAAAAGGCGTTGTCTTCAAACTGGGTGCGGGTTTCCAGCATTGCCTGTACAAGACCGGCCTGGCGTTGCTTGACCGGGATAACCCAGGCGTGGCCGGGCTTGAATGTCTGATCGTTGGCGCTGACCTCTATGTTAAGAGCTGAGTATTCCACCTGGTGCCGGTTGAGGATGTCCATCAATTCCAGAGCTTTTGCGGGGTCATTATTATCGCCAATCACCCAGGCCTGGAAGCCGGCCTTGTCGGCCCGTTGCTGCATCGTTTTATAAAAACCGGCCTGGTGTTGTTTGAGCTTGTCGGCGAGTTCGTAAGACCCCTGCAGTGTCGAAAGCGAGGTGCGGATTTGGTTGTGGATGGCCGTTGCAAAGGAAAGCGGGCCGGAATCACGATTGACGACCCCGCCCTTGACGCTGGGCTGCTCAAACAGGATTCCGATGCTGCCGTTGATGTCAGGGTAGGTGGAGCCCTTGCCATAGTAGAAATCGTCGTAAAGGTCTTCGCTGAAGTACATCTGTCCTGCTCCATCCAGACTTTTTGCATGGTAAGTTGCCAATGCACGGGTCATTTCAAGGTTTTCAGCAGTGGTTAACGGGTGTTGCCTGCTTGGCACACCTGGTTGAAAGAAAAACCCGTCGGAAGCGGTTTCATGGTGATCGGTGATGACATGCGGCAGCCAGCGGTGAAACTCGGTCATCCTGGCGCGCGATTCGGGGTGTACCAGCGGTAACCAGTCGCGATTCAGATCGAACAGGTAATGGTTGGTGCGCCCTGACGGCCAGTTCTGATTATGGAT
>CALJWY010000275.1 GCA_937974465.1 uncultured Lysobacterales bacterium
CGCTCCTGGCCGTTAGCAGCCATACGGGATTGCCGGTTAGGAATGTCCGCTTTATGCTCGGTAGCGGACAATCAGCGGGACGGACTGCCAGACTCTGCTATCGGCCAGATTAGAACGTCGGGGATATTCAGGAAATCGTGAATGACATCGCCAGTATGTCCCACACAATGGCGCCCGTGAATGCAGGCACCAGAATCATGTGGGCGAGACGGTTTTTTGTTAGCGCCAAAACAGCGAACCCGAGAAAGCTGAACATTGATGTCATATTGTCGATCACAAACAATTCATCGCCGGTGATGATCGGTCGAAAAAGCGTAGCCAAGACAACTGTCAAGATTGCAAGCCACCATATGGGGTGCATGGCTCCGAAGTAATAATCCTCAAAATCAGCGTTGCGTAATGGTTGCGGAAACAAGAGGTGTGCAATGAGAAACAATCCAATAGGGCCGCTTAGCATCAGTAACAACCCCGCAAAAGTCCAATCAATGACATCATGCAAACCCCAGATTTCCCACCACTGCTGAAGTAGTGCGGTAAACACGAAAACAATAAGCACGATATGAACCCAGAAGATGCTAATCGAGTCCCGGTGTCGGAACAATTGTGCAATACCCTTCAGAATCTCGGCGATCCCAAGGCCGATGATGATTGATACCAAGACCATCAAAAACTCGAAAAGACTCACAGACAAGCACCTACCGAAGGTATCCCAAGCTGATGAACAGTTTAGCTGACACTCATGACTGGCGCATCTACCGGTTTGAATTGTGGCCGTTAGCAGAAGTCCCCAATGCATGAAATGATGCTTTCTGAATGGCTGCTTTGCGCTCAGGAGCGGACTACTATCCAATGCGAATGCTTGTGACGGCTAATGGCCAGGAACTGTCATTCATTAAAATCACAAATCGCTTTACAATGACCCCTGGTGTCAGGGTCACCAAAAATGGGCGAATTTGAGCATTCTGAAACCCGGCCTGGCTAAACTTCTCCCCTGATATCGCCATTCACGCATTGCAGCGCGCGGCATGAAAATTGCACATCTTAAATTAAGATCATCAGGGGCCATTGGTGGCAATTCAGAACGTACCTTCAAAGAGGGGAAGTACATAAGGCTACCGGAATTGTCTCCTCGATTATTTGAGGATTAAACAATGAACAAACTCGGGAAAGTTGTATTTGGGGTAGGCGTATTCCTGGCTGTGGCGATGGGCGTAGTTGTCAGCATTGATCCGGGATACTTTTGTCACCTGGACGCCGAGAATCTGCCGACAACAATATGGAGCTACCCAGCCCTTTGTTTTGTCTCCTGGGCTTTTAGTGTTCCGCTTGGTTTCATTATTGCCGCAACTGGGTTACTGATTTATGCCAACGCCAAACTGAAGACTATTTTGCTGTTCGCGCTTGGCACAATGGGCGTTTATATATTCATCAGCTTCGCAAATGGCCCAATGCCTCATGTGCCCGTATTGTTCGGGATTTACGGCACGCTGATCATGGCATTTTACTTCCTGATTTTGTGGCAGAATGCCGACAGGTTTAAGGAAAACGCCTATAAACTGGCGGGATATACATTCCTGGTAACGGGGTTTTGGTTCACCTGCGGGCTGGCGAGCAGGCAGTATCAACCAGTCCTGGGTTCGGGAGAAAGCCCGATAGACATAAGCACCTACTTCGTTCTCTCAATGCTGTTCTTTTGGTTGAGTGAACGAACACATAGCAAGCTGAGTTAACCCAAGCCAGATTTTGTCATTCAGTTCGGCTACCCACGGCCAGGAGCACGTAGTATCCGCTTCTGGCTGATAGCGACAGGTCACATTTAGAAAATTTACGTCAACTGCTCTTTAAATTGCTGCTAAAACCTGACAATCAATGATTCCTTTGGAATTTGTTGGTTAAGCAACTATGCTTACAAGCAATTAAGACCACAAAGAAGCCAGTCCTTGCAATTTTTTGAAGAGTTGAAGCGCCGAAAAGTCATACGAATAAGTATCGCTTACTTGATCGGCGCCTGGTTATTGCTGCAGCTGACGGAAGTATTGAGCGAATTACTCAACCTGCCCGACACCATTGGTCCGATCGTGGTGGGCATGGTTGCCATCGGTTTTCCAATCACGTTGGTCCTTGCGTGGATGTATGAGCTGACATCTGACGGTCTGAAAAGAGACCACGATGTAGCGGATGCAGAGCGTGGTTCCGGCCGGGTCATTAACGTATTGGTCATCGGTTTGCTCCTGGTTGCTCTCGGGTACTTTGTTTGGGAATCCAGATTCCAGAGAGAAGCCGCAGGTTCAAGGGCCACACAAATGGCCGCTGGCACAACTGAAACCGACGACACAATGATCGAGTCGCAGGCCGTTGGTCGATCCATAGCAGTATTACCTTTTGAAAGCTTTTCGGGTGACAAGGATAATGCGTATTTTGCCGACGGCCTTGCAGACACGCTGCTTCACAAACTAGCACAGATATCCGACCTGAAAGTAATAGCCCGCAATTCCTCTTTCCAGTTCAAGGGCTCGAACAAGGATGTACGTGAAATCGGACAGTTGCTGGGGGTTGAGACCATTCTTGAAGGCAGCGTGCAGCGTTCGGGTGACCAGGTTCGTATTATTGCCCAATTAATTCGAACCCGGGATGGGGCGCATATCTGGTCACAGAGTTTTGATGGTTCCACGGGTGACATATTTGATTTGCAGGACCAGGTTACGTCAAACATTGTAGACCAGTTTCAACTCAGCCTTTCAGCCGCTGAACAGGCACGATTACTACGTGATAGCACCAATAACCCGGAGGCCTACGACCTGGTTATCCGTGCGCTCAATCAAACCAGAAAGATCGATGAGATGGTTGATGTTCGGGCGGAAGGTGACGAAAAAGTGCACCTGCTTCGAATGGCGGTGGAGCTTGACCCGAACTATGCATTGGCCTGGGCGCATCTCTCCAGGGCCTGTAACGACCTTGCATTTGCGACGGATTCATCTCAGAAGTTTGACAGGTTTGTTGCCGAGGCCCAAAAAGCTGCAGAAGAGGCCCTGCGTCTCGATCCCGCTCTGTCAGCTTCACATAATGCCATGGGTTGGGTCGCGCACCGCCGGGATGAAAAGCTGGAGGCAGCCCGGCATTTTAGAAAGGCTCTTGAGCTGAACCCAAATTCACTGGCTGCTCTGAGCGGACTCGCATTACAAATCGGTCAATCTGACCCGGAGGAAATGCTGAGGCTTTTGAATCGCTCTCATGAGCTTGACCCAACATCAAGCATTGTTTACCGACAGAAACACTTTGTCCTTTTGGCACTTGGCCGGCCTCAAGAAGCCATTGAGCAACTTAAGCTGGCAATTGAAATGGATCCTGCGGAGGGTATGTATTACGGCGACCTTGCAGATTTGCTGGAACGTCAGGGTCGACCGGATGAAGGTGCGCGTTATGCGTCCCGCCTGCTGGAACAGCACCCGGATAGCTTCTCCGGTCAAATGGCTTTGGCCGAGTCATGGCTCGCCGCATCCGATTATGTCCGTGCCGGACAGTGGATAGAGTTATTGCTTCGTAATCGGGACAATTCGGATTCAGGAAAGCGGCTCGAAGTTGAACGACTGGTTGCTGCACAACAATACGAGGAGGCACTCAGTCTTTTGGATACACTGGAGACCCTCGTTGAGCCTAATGTCGAGCTTCTTTTGCGCCGTCTGCCGGCCTGCCTGGGTTCGCGTCTGGCAGAGTGTTCATTGCAACAGACGAAACAGCTGCAAGCGGCGCTGGCCCGGCTAAAAACCCGCGGCCCGGTACCCGGTGAATATGAATACTATAACGGGCTTGCACAAATCCTGGCTTCAGAGCTTTCGGACCCTGATCTGAATACCAGCGCCCTTGCCGCCGAACTCCTTGAGAGACCCGAGGCCATGAGTTCTAACATGTTCGGCGACCTTCATTATGCCAGGGCCGGCCTGGCTGCTCGAACAGGAGATACGGCCGCGGCGCTGGGCTTTCTGGAACAATCTTTCCTCGGAATGGATGGAGGCATATTGAACAGGGATGTATTTGGTTTAACGGTTGAAGAAAGCCTGCTATTGGACCCTCTTCGTGGTGAGCCTGAATTCGAAGGCTGGTTGAGCCGCTACCAGGAACACAGGAAAGCGATGCAACAACGCATGCAGAACCTCGAATCCAGGGGGGAGATTCTCTCGATCGCTACGGCAGAACGGATGGCGACGCAGTAACATCCCTTTTATTAAGATCGAATTCTACGAAGTTCACGTTAGTTGAGAAACCGACAAGAACAGAGACTCCCACACCTTGCTAACCACTCGCCAGCCGTTCTGTAAATCGTTTTTCATACTCTACAGGCGACAGCATTTCATTAAGACCATGGCGCCTTCGTGTCGCAAAGTTGAACCTCGACCAGCCAACTTTATGCATTTCCCAAAGGATATCAGGAAAGCCCTATAATTAGACGAGGATGCATCCTATACTGGATGGAAGTGTATCAGCATGAAGGGTGCGGTTACTTGAGCATAAAATGAAAATTCCCAATCACGTCAATGATTAGATTTAACAGACTTTCTTCACGACCCATTTCCTGGATGAATGTAGGCAATAAGCTGATTATTGTGGTCCTTATATTTGTCGGTGGCTGCAGCCAGCTCGGGCCCAAGGTGCTGACCTCCGGCCGGCCACTCTACAACATCGCCGTGCAGGAGACCGAGGCACAACAACTGCTATTGAATATAGTCCGTCAACGATACCGCGACCCTGTCCTTTTCCTGGACGTCACCAGCATCTCAAGTGGTTTCAGTCGGCAGGCCGTCGCTGGTCTCTCTGGCAACACCGGCAGTAGCAAAATAGGAGGAACGCTCGGTGGCAGCATCAGCGAAAACCCATTTATAACCTATGCGCCGAATACTGGTGAGACATTCGTGCGCCAGATGATGACCCCCCTTGATTTACGCACCCTGGCGCTGGTTGTGCAGGCCGGTTGGAGCATTAAAAGAATGTTACTCATCGTTGGGGACTCGGTTAATCAACTGCGCAATGTGCCGGGAGATTCGAATCCGGAGACTGGATACCTCAAGTTCCAGGAAGCCGTATCATCGCTGCGTGATCTGCAAAGAAACGGCATGATATCCCTCGGCGTTGAATCGGCAGGGGAAGGCGCAACACCCAACCTGTATTTACTGATAGCAAAGGATGCTGTTGAGTCCGAACCATTTCGGCGGGTTTGTGAATCCATTAAGGTGGCTTGTGACGGTCAGCCACTGCGCCTTCGCCACGCTCTGGGCATGTCAAACGACAGCAATACGATGGTCCTGGCTACGCGTTCAATGTTTTCCGCCATGTTTTTTCTTGCAACGGGTGTGGATGTTCCGGAAAAGGATATTACATCCGGGGTCGCACCACGCAATTCTATTGTGCCAGGAGGGCCGTTCGACAAGCAGGGGACAGGGGAATCTCTGTTTCAGGTACACTCCTCGGACGAGGAGCCTGAGCTTGCAAGAGTTAAGGTTTTCTATCGTGACTCCTGGTTTTATATCGCAGATGATGACGAAGACAGCAAAGTGACCTTTGCCCTCGTCAGCATGCTGGTGATGTTGCAGTCTGGAAACCAGGCAAAAATCACACCCCTGATAACGCTGCCTGTTGGGTAAATGGAAAAAAATATATATCGATTTATCCTGCGGTATAGCCTTCGCCCCCAGATAATACTGGTACTGATGTCCGCTGCGGCGTTGCCCTTACTTTACCTTACACTCGAACTGCCAAAAACCATCATCAACCAGGCCATCGACGGTGTCGATTTTCCAAGGGCCATTCTGGGCTACCAATTCGACCAGATCCCATTTCTATTTCTACTCTGCGGCCTGTTCCTGGTGCTGGTGATCTTGAGCGGTCTGCTGAAGTATTTAACTGCCACGTACCGTTATCGCATTGGCGACCGCCTGTTACGCCGCTTACGTTACGACCTGATCGAACGGCTATTACGCTTCCCTCCGTCCGAATTTCGCAACATGTCGAGCGGTCAGATTGTTTCCATGATCACGGCCGAAACGACCAGCCTTGGATTCTTCATAGCAGAGGCCTTTGCTGTCCCGGCTATCGCTTTTGGAACACTGGCGACCATCGTATTATTCATGTTTTTGCAAAACTGGATGATGGGTGTTGCAGCCATCGCCTTGTACCCGATACAAATTTACCTGATCCCAAAGCTGCAACGCAGCATCAATACGGCACAGATGGGCGAAGTCCACGCCATACGGGGAATATCGGAACGACTCAGCGATGTGGTTGCCGGGGTCAATGAAATTCATGGCCACGACACTTCACAATACGAACTGGCGGATTTCTCAAAGCGACTGGGCACGGTCTTTGGCTTCCGCCTAAAAATAGCGTCCAAGCGCTACACTGCGAATGTTCTTAACCAGTTTTTTTCCCAGTTGACCCCTTTTTTCTTCCTGTCCATCGGCGGCTACCTTGTTATCAAAGGCCAGCTTTCGCTGGGAGCGCTGGTGGCTGTTTTGGCGGCATACAAAGACATGTATTCACCGTGGAAGGACCTGATCGATTATTACCAAAAGGCCGAAGATTCAAGGGTTCGCTACGATCAACTGAAGGATTTCTTTATGCGCAGTAACCTGCTCGATAAATCCATGATCCAAGCGGAGCCTGCGAGCGAGGACTTTAATCAATTTTCTCTGGTGGCAGAAAATGTAGTAGTGGCGCACGAGGAAGGAAGCCGCACCGTTGATGGCGCCTCGATAAAAATCACCCTGCCTACCCATGCTGCCATATTGGGGTCGGGCGGTAGCGGACGAGAAGAATTTGCCCGCTTGCTGGCACGACAGGATTTTGCTCATTCGGGCAGCGTGTCACTGGGTGACACTAATCTCGCCACATTACCGGACGCGGTCACTGGTCGCCGCATCGGATTTATCGGGCAACAGACTTATCTTAGATCCGGTTCGATCTATGACGTTCTGGTCTATCCACTGCTGAGAAGGCCAAAAAATAATACGGACAAGGATTTGGACCTGCCATCATCGCGGGAACAGGAACTTGCCGAATCTATAAGGGCAGGAAACTCCTCGTATGACCATGCTTCGGACTGGGTTGACTACGAGGCAGCCGGCTGTAAGGATTCCGAGGATTTGCGTTCACGGATGATCGAGATTCTGCGGCTCGTCGACCTCGATGAAGCTGTCTATGAAATTGGATTAAAACGATCCATTTCTCCTGGTATGTACCCGGACCTGGTAGCAAAACTGCTGGAAGCAAGGACGATTCTCAGGCAACGCCTGCACGCAGCCGGACAGGACCCGATCATCGAGAGTTTCGATGCAGATGCCTATAATACCCATTCAACAGTGGCTGAAAATGTCCTTTTCGGTACGCCTGTCGGTCCGGATTTTGCAATTGAAAATCTTGATCACAATAGCTACATGCGACAAGTCATCGAAAAATCCGGATTAACATCAAATTTTCTTGCGATGGGTTACAAATTAGCCAGCATCACCGCAGAAATGTTTGAAGGTCTATCACCGGATCACGAGTTCTTTGAGCGTTTCAGTTTTATCAATTCTGCTGATTTGCCCGCTTTCAGGTCCATCCTGAGAAGTGTTGAAGATCATGGGATCGACAACCTCAAGGACGAACATCGGCACAGGTTGATGGCTCTGCCATTCAAACTGGTGGAGACTCAACACTTCGTCGGTTTTATCGACGAAGAAATGAAGACTCGCCTGCTGGAGGCACGCCGGATATTTGCAGATGGTCTACCTTCTCACCTACTGGAAAAGGTTCAGTTCTTCCAGCAAGGATCCTATAACGTTGCCAGCAGTATTTTCGAGAACATCATATTCGGCAAAACGGCTTCAACCAAGGCAGGCAGCGCTGAACAGGTTAGTCAAATGGTGGCGGATATCGTCAACGAGCTAAACCTGCGCGAAGCCATTGCCTCGGTTGGACTTGAATTTCAGATAGGTGTGGGAGGCTCGCGCCTGACTGCGGCACAACGCCAGAAAATAGCCCTCGCGCGCTGTCTGATCAAGCGGCCGGATATCCTGATTATGAATGAGGCTTTTTCCTCACTGGACTTTCAATCGCAGGAGAAGATTCTGTCCAACATCAAGACGGAACTCGAAGGTCGCAGCCTGATCCTGTTTGAGTCATCCGAAGAGCGTCGGCAACAGTTTGAAAATGTTTTAACTATGGATCATGGCAAGTTCGTCGACACCCTCAAAACAAGCAGCCCTGCCAGTAGCAGGAAACAACCAGAGCAAGCAGTGGAGCCGTCATCCACCAATGCACCGCGCACCGTTGACCTCAATGATATCGCCTCGTTGTTAGTCGATATCCCCATGTTCGCGAGCATTGACAGGTCCAAGCTAAAGTTGTTGGCATTCACAAGCGAGCGTTTACAATTCGAGGAAAACCAGACCGTGTTCCACCAAGGGGATGCAGGCGACCACGCATATGTGATCATTGAAGGCCAGGTAGATGTCATACTGGTATCAGCCGCAGGTGAAAGCACCGTGGCAACGCTTGGCAGCAACGAGGTTTTCGGTGAAATGGCCCTGTTGTCGAAAATGCCACGCACAACGACCATTCGAGCTAAAACACCGTTAGTCCTGCTAAGCTTCAGCCAAGACGTGTTTTTACGTATGGTGGAGGAAAACAGCGAAATCGCTAGTTCGATGATGCGTGTGCTGGCCAGTCGCCTCGCTGTAACTTTGCAGGAATATGGCGAATTATTGGCAGAGAAAGAACCAACAAAGGTGCAATGACATTGTCCTTTAACTGACTCTATAAACCGTGTAGACAGCGGCAAAGGCCAAAAAGCCACATTGAATCCCCATCCTGCAGCGCCCTTCAGTTTTTGCGATGCAGCCAGCCCCACAACCTGTCTAAGCTGAGCCTATGGGTAGCGCATCATTCTTTCTGTCCGTGAACAGGATAAAACGATTAGTAATGTGCCGGAACTGCTGGTTGCAGAAGGATTTGAAGAAATGGCTGTTCTCGTCAGTGCAGTGGGCCTTGAATTTGCTCTGGCACTTGACCCTGACCCTAATCATGCCGCGTGGTTTATGGGGTCAGTCGGTCTTGACGAATTTTGCTGTACGCACTGAAAACGACACGGGCTCTTCGAGAAACACAAAACCAAGCGCTGCAAATAAAATACTCAGGTCTGCCGTCTCGAAGTCAGCCAGGTCAATTTCATACATCTGCCAACTGTCGCTCAGCTGTAACGCTATCCTTGTTGACTGACCATCCGCCGGGTCGTCCGCGTCTTCAATATTGATCAGAACATTCTCGCCGCCTGCATCACCCTTCAGCTCCAGCAGCAGTTTGTCGTAATTTGAATAGTCCAGGCCTCGCCGGCCGGAGTCGGAGCCGAGCCAGATTCCGGCCCACGCAGCGCCACCGTAGTAGTCGATGTGCAAACTGTCACCCATGCGTTGGAACGAATTGATGTCGAATGGGCTTTTTCGCCCCGCGGCGAAAGCTCCATAGCTAACGCGCGGGTCGTTGGCGTCCGCGCTCATCAAGTAATGACTACCCCAGGAGACCTGTCCATCCATAATGACATTCGGATTACCAACGCCACCGGCTGGATCATGAAAGCTATCGAGGATAGCCATCGCTGTCGCGTCAAAATCCATGCTGTCGATTTCGACCAAGCGCTGGAACGCTTTGCCCAGGTGATCCAACCTGTCATATTCGCGCAGCAATGCGTTGGCCGACGAAGCGGTCGAGATCAACTCTTTGGTTGTAGAGGCCCGCAACACTTGCCGATAAGCTGACCGCAAAGAATCGAATCGCTCGGCGGTCAGCGTATACGCGCCCGTCATTTCCCAGCGCTCAAATTCATCAGGCCAGTTGGACAATACTTGCAGCGAAAGCATCCTGGTCAGGTCATTAAAATCCTGCTCGTGTGCGGCAATTCGGGCGATCGTGTCGTAGTAATCGTACAGTAGCCGTTCGATATCGGTGCCCTGCATCTGCTCCAGTGCACCGGAGCTCTTTAGTGCCTCATAGCCGCTAGTGCTGGCATTGAAATGACGCAGCAGTGACGCTTGATCGATCACCTCACCGGCAAACATCACTTCGGAAACGTTGTAGGAGCTGTGACGACTGCCGAAGCTTCCCCAGCGTAAAGCAAGCTCGAAAGCTCTTATGCGCGCCGAACGAATCTCATTGATGGAGGCCCGGTCGCTGCCGATATTTCTCTCGATCGTGTGGAGGTAATTGCGCAGCGTTTCTCTCTGTAACTTATCGCTGTTCCAGTTGTCGATCTGTAAAGCGATCAAAATACCAACGACAACCAATGCCATTTCTCCCAGCGCATAGAGCAGGTATTTACGAAACTCATTGTCGTCAAAATAGCTTTTTTTCATTTTTCTAAGAATCAGCAGCATTAGAAAACCGATATGTCTTGGGTTTCAGGCACGGGTGAACACCATAACGCATGTGGGTCGGCTTTATGAAAGTAAAGACGCGCCTACACGCCTTGTTATACAGCTGAATCATCATGCTTCTTTGGTCTGCAGGCTCAGTTTTTTCCTTGCCACAACCATGCCGTTTTCGTCGACATAGATATAATGGCCCGGTTCAAAATCCACACCTGCAAAATGAATGGGCACATTCAGCTCACCTATGCCGAGCTTTTCAGATTTTTTTGGATAGCTGTTCAATGCGCTAACGCCGATATCGATGGTTTTCAGAATCTCCACGTCGCGCACACAGCCATTGATGACCAGGCCCTGCCAACCGTTTTTTGCGGCCATGGCACCAAGCATATCCCCCAGCAACGCACAGTGCAGGGAGCCGCCACCATCAACCACCATGACCTTTCCAGTGCCGTCTGTGGCCAGGTTTCGCTTCACCAGTGAGTTGTCTTCAAAACACTTGATGGTGACAATTTCTCCGCTAAATTTAAGCCGGCCACCATAGGGTCTGAACCAGGGCTCCAGGATCTGTAGTTGGGGCAGGAATTGATCGCAGATATCCGGGACAGAAAAATTCATGTTTTTGCGCTCCTATTCAGCTTGAAACCTGTTCCTATAAATTAATAAGCAAAGCGGCCCTCACCGGTGCCGGATATCCCTCAATTGATTTCAGCGGGTTCCCGGGATCAAGACATTCCTGCAAAGACTCAAAGGTCATCCACTCGGTGCTGCGCTGTTCTTCCACCGTAGTTCTGCTGACATCCAGTACTTTCACGTCGCGCATGCCGGCTTGCGCCAACCACTCATGCAGCACGCTCAGGGTTGGGATGGCATGTACATTGCGCATGCGCGCATACCGGCCAGTTGGTTTAAGGACACTGGCGTCCTCACCATCCAAGATCAGTGTTTCCAGAACAATCTGCCCACCCGGACAGCTCAGCGCTTTTAATTGCTCAAGATGTTCAACGGGTTCACGGCGGTGGTACAGAACCCCCATTGAGAACACCGTATCAAAGCAACCGGTATCGGCCGGCAGGTCTTCAATACCCAGGGGCAGGACAAAATTATTCAAACCGGGACAAAGTTTTTGCATTGCCAACCACTGCATGACAAAGACCATGGTGGGGTCAACTCCCACGACCAACCTGGCACCGGCGGCCAGCATACGAAGTCCGAAGTAACCGTTACCACTGCCAATATCCAGAATATTATGTCCGTTGATATTCAAGCCGGGTTTTATACGATCCCATTTCCAGTCAGAGCGCCACTCGGTATCAATTCTGACACCACCCATTTCCAACGGGCCTTTGCGCCAGGGGTGCAGTTTGAACAACTGGGCTCTCAGCTCAGACAGGTCTTCAGCCGGGCGACCCAGCTTTGGTGCGCCGTGCTCAAGGTCGTTGAAGCCATCTCCTGTTGGCAGTTTGGCAATACTCTCCAGCCACCCGGAAAAATCGCCATGGGGATTGTCTTTAAGCCGTAACCACCCGAGTTCGGCCAGTTGAGACCAGCCCTCCAAAGCGAGTTGTTGATAAGGGTTATTCACTTAAAAGCGATATAACTAACAAAGCTGAAGCATTGGAACCAACGTTTTGGGTTACTTAAGCCGGCCTGTTTAAAGCGCTCCATATGGGCGGCCTCGGTTTCTGGTCGTAACACATCTTCCAGCGCATTGCGTTTTTGCGCGATTTCCAGGTCTGAATACCCCTGGGTGCGTTTAAAGTCATGATGCCAGTTGGTCTGGTCGTTCTGCTCCTGTTCGTTTTCGAAGCAGATTTTTTCCGAAACAATCAAAACGCCACCCGGATTCATGCCGGCGGAGATCCGGTTTATTAACGCCTGGCGTTGTTCAACATCCAGAAACTGCAGGGTGAAGTTGAGCACCACCACCGAAGCATTTTCTATATTGGTATCGACCATGTTCTCCAAGCATATTTCGACAGGAATACCACCCCGGTTTTCGCTTAAAGTGTTCCTAAAGCGACCCACCATGGCTGCGGAATTATCCACGGCGATTATTTTTATACCGTCTGCCTGTACAGCAAAACTCATGGCCAGGCTTGTTGCGCCCAGGGAACAACCAAGATCATAGATATTGGTATGCGGTTGCGCGTAACGCCTGGCGAGCATACCTGTCATCGGAATCACCAACTCATACCCGGGTACTGATCGCGTTATCATGTCAGGAAACACCTTGACCACCTGTTCATCAAAGCGAAAACCCGTGGTCAGTGCCCTGCTTTTTGCAAACAGATTGTCATGTTTTTTATTCATGCGTTTATTTGAAGCGTATTTGGATTTAGTGACTTCTGGGGCATCCCGTTTGCTTCCTTAGTTGGTAACATTTTCAGTCGGAGAAAAAGGTTAATTTATTATAGTTCTAAATATCCTGATTCAAGTTAAAAAAGAGGGTCTGAAATGTTTGATAACACTTTAATCTGGGCAGTCATCGTAGCATTTCTTGCGGCGGTGTTTGTTCGCAAATCCGTCATTATTGTCAGGCAGGGCTACGAATACACGGTTGAGCGTTTTGGTAAGTACAGCAGCACATTCCGTCCCGGGTTCCACGTCATGATTCCCTTTGTCAACCGCGTGGGACAACGAGTGAACATGATGGAGCGTGTTCTGGATGTACCATCACAAGAGGTCATCTCAAAAGATAATGCTGTATTAACCGTAGACGGGGTGGTGTTTTTCCAGGTACTGGATGCTGCCAAGGCCGCTTACGAGGTTTACCGTCTTGAGCACGCGGTGCTCAATTTGACCATGACCAATATACGTACGGTTCTGGGTTCGATGGACCTTGATGATGCGTTATCCAAGCGCGATATGATCAATGCGCAATTGCTAAATGTGGTTGACGAAGCTACCACGCCCTGGGGACTCAAAGTTACCCGCATCGAGATCAAGGATATTTCACCTCCAATGGACCTTGTTAATGCCATGGCCAGGCAGATGAAGGCCGAGCGTGAAAAACGCGCCAACATTTTGGATGCGGAAGGTTTTCGGCAAGCAGAAATTTTGAAAGCCGAGGGTCAAAAACAGGCCATTGTTTTGGATGCAGAGGGTCGAAAAGAAGCTGCTTTCAGGGATTCAGAGGCACGCGAGCGTTTAGCTGAGGCTGAGGCTCGCGCGACCACGGTAGTATCGGAAGCAATTGCTGCAGGAGACATGCAGGCCATCAATTACTTTGTGGCACAGAAGTATGTTGAAGCCCTGTCCGATTTTGCCAATAGCCCAAATCAGAAAACGTTGCTGTTACCGATGGAAACCACCGGTATCCTGGGCAGCCTGGCGGGTATCACTGAAATCGCAAAAGCCTCGATGAGCGACAAGGCAACAGGGAGTTCCTGACCATGACTGAGTGGCTTGATCATATTGTTTTCTGGCACTGGTGGATATTGGCCGGCCTGCTGTTGATAGTGGAGCTCACCGCGCCGTCATTTTTCTTCCTCTGGCTGGGTATTGCTGCTGTTGCGGTTGGTTTGATCCTGCTGGTTTTTCCAGCAATCCCACTGGAAACCCAGTTGGTGTTATTTGGTATTGCTTCTGTCGTGGCAGTGCTTGCCTGGCGCAAATATCGTGAAACACGTCCAATAACCACCGACCAGCCGAATTTGAACCGCCGTGGTAACCAATACATTGGTCGGATATTCTCGTTAAGTGAGCCGATCATCAATGGTGTTGGCAAGGTTACCGTGGATGACTCCACATGGAAGGTAAAGGGGCCGGACCTGCCTGCAGGCACACATATCAAGGTTTTGGGCGTTGAGGGGGTCGTGTTTGAGGTTGAGTCTGCCGATACATAATTGCCTGAGCTGGCTGATGACTGCCGTTGCCCGATAAAACCGCTTATGTCGTCGGTGGGGGTTCACTCCACCCGCCGATGACTTTAAACCCGCACATCATCCCATGGCGTGAATCAACTGCCTGAACGTGTTTAGTACCGTGTTCGCTGCGGTTGTTTCAACAACCTGTCGTGATAAAGCTCGCGGGTTCAGTCCCTCTTCGAGCAAGGCATCCGCACGGTACTTGATGTAATCTGACATCACCAGCCTGGAAAATTCCGGGTGAAATTGTATTCCCCATGCTTTTTCTGCAAAGCGGATGGCAAAATTATTATCCAGTGGGCTCGTTGCCATTCGAGTCGCTCCTTTCGGTAACCTTAAAACAACTTCAGAGTGCGAAGCCTGCGCTTTAAAGCTTTCAGGTAAATTTCCAAGCAGCAGGTCATGCCTGGCTGCATCCAATAGATTTACCTGAACGGTACCAATCTGGCGACCCTTGGGATTGGGGCCGACCAATCCACCCAGTGCATGGGCCAGCAGTTGGTGCCCGTAGCATATGCCAAGCGTCGGCACGCCCTGCCCTACAGCTTCTGCCAACCAGGCGGCTGTGCGCTTACTCCAGCCTTCCTTGTCGGAAACCATGGCAGGTGAGCCCGTTATCACAATGGCGGATAGTTGATTTGCCTCCGGCAAGACTTCACCCTCAAAAACATCCACCTGTAGGAAGTCGGAATCGCCAAGGCCCTCAGAAAACCAAAGCTCAAAGTCTCCCTGTTGTTTTTTTATAGCCGGGATCGTGCTGCCGGTTTTTATCAAGGCAATTCGTTTCATGGCATTT
>CALJWY010000276.1 GCA_937974465.1 uncultured Lysobacterales bacterium
AGGGCCTACAGAAATCTTTCCGGCACCGAGTGCATCAATGAGTAACGGGTACAAGGTTCCTGTCAGGACCATCGCAGCCATGATGGTGAAAACCAGGTTATTGAGAAGCAGCAACGTTTCCCTTGAGAACCCGGCGAAGCCGCCGCCCTGGATCATCTTGGGTGCCCGTGCCGCGTACAAGGTGAGCGAACCACCTACAACGACCGCCAGGTAACCGAGAATGAAAACGCCACGGGTCGGGTCGGACGCGAATGCATGCACCGATGTCAGCACACCTGAGCGGACCAGGAATGTACCCAGCAGGCTCAGTGAAAAGGCCGATATCGCGAGCAACAGTGTCCAGTTGCCGAATGCGCCACGCTTTTCCGTGACAGCCTGTGAGTGAATCAGGGCGGTACCAACCAGCCACGGCATAAAGGACGCGTTTTCAACCGGGTCCCAGAACCACCAGCCGCCCCAGCCCAGTTCGTAATATGCCCACCAGCTGCCTAGCGCAATACCGATGGTTAAAAATGCCCAGGCTACCAGGGCCCATGGACGTGACCAGCGAACCCAATCCCGGTTGATTTCACCGCCCAGCAACGCAGCTACTGCAAAGGCAAAGGCAACGGAGAAGCCGACATAGCCCATATAGAGCATGGGTGGGTGAATGATCAGGCCAAAGTCCTGTAACAACGGGTTCAGATCGAGACCTTCAACCGCGGATGGAATCAAGCGGCCGAATGGGTTGGAGGTCAGCAGGATAAACAGCAAAAAGCCTACTGAAACCCAGCCCAGTATAGCCAGCACCCTGGCCTTGAAAATTTCCGGCAAACGCTTGCTGAACAGAACAACTGCGGCGGTCCACAGTGCAAGAATCAGCTCCCACAGTAGCAGCGAACCCTCATGCGCACTCCAGACAGCCGAGTACCTGTAATGGAGTGGTAACAGGGAATTACTGTTGCGGGCGACATATTCAACTGAGAAATCCTGGTTGACGAAAGCGGAGGTCAAAATACCAAAGGAAATGATCAGCAAGATGCTCTGAATGATCGCGGCACTCGATGCCATCGATACCATCCGTTTATTGCCCGTATAGGATCCAATCAGCGGGAACAAGCCCAGGCTAATGGCGGTTAATAATGCTGCCAGTAAGGAAATCTGGCCTAGTTCAACGGTCATGTTTCTGCCTCCACGTGGCCGGCCTTCTTGAGGGCGTCCGCTACTTCGGGCGGCATATAGTTTTCATCATGCTTGGCGAGTACTTCGGAAGCTTCGAAATGTCCGCTGTTATTTAGCGCGCCGATGGCAATAATGCCCTGGCCTTCACGGAAAAGGTCTGGGAGGATTCCATCGTAAATAATGTCCACGGACTCGCCGCCGTCGCTCACGGTAAACGACACTGCCAAGCTATTGCTTGCCCGGCTTACACTTCCAGCAGTAACCAGACCACCCAAACGGAATCGTTTGCCGACCGGCATTGCCTGTTCTTTGACATCAGTTGGACTGACAAAAAACAACATGTTTTCATTTAGTGCTTTCATGGCCACGACGGCGGCCACACCGACACCTACGATGATGACAACTACACCAATTAATCTACGTTTACGAGTTGGGGTCATTTTATTCTATCCATGCGTGCCTGGCGGGCTTTTAATTGCCTTATCAGGGCGCGTTTTCTCAGTACGGGCGCAACGGCGGCCCAGGTTAATACGACTGTTGCTATCACGTAAGAAGCAACGATAAAGGGGGTATACGACATCAGGGGCGCTCCTCTTCCAGCAAATCCTGTACCCAGCGTTTACGGTGATCCTGTTTGACCAGGGTCAGCCGCGCCCGGCTCAGCAAATTGGCACCATAATAAAACTTGGTAGAGACTGCCATGAGCAACAAAGGCACAAGCATTGTTGGGTGAATTCCGGGTCCGTCGCCACCAAAGCTGCTGCCCTGGTGCAGGGTGTTCCACCATTCAACCGAAAAGTAGATGATCGGCAGGTTAACGGCGCCGACGATGGACAGCAGTGAAGCAGCTTTGGCTGCCTTGCGCGGCTCATCATAGGCGTTGTACAGGGCGATGACGCCAAAATACAGGAACAACAATACAAGTTCCGAGGTCAGGCGGGCATCCCATACCCAGTATGTTCCCCACATCGGGCGGCCCCACATGGAGCCGGTCAGCAGGGCAACAATGGTAAATGCAGCCCCGACCGGTGCACTGGAGATCACCAGTACCTCCATGATACGGATGCGCCACACCAGGGCGATAATACCCATGATGGCCATCAACCCATAAATCATCATGGACATCCAGGCCGAGGGCACGTGGATATACATGATCCGGATGGTTTCACCTTGTTGGTAGTCCGGCGGAACATTGAAAAAGACCAGGTACATGGCAACGGCAGTCATTGCCAGGAAGATGGCCCACAACCAAGGGATCAGCTTTCCGCTAAAATTGTAAAACCAGGGTGGTGAACCTGTCTTGTGAAAAAATAAAAATAAACGATTCATTAACTTAGACTCAATTTAAGCGCAGCGGCTGTTGCAAAAGGTGCCAGTGTCAATGCTGCGATCAGGCCCGCAAACATTAAACCAAGCTGACCACCATAAGGTAAATCGACGACCGCTGCACCTACAGCACTGGTCGCCAGGATTAGCAAAGGAACATATAAAGGGAAAACCAATAACGACAATAATTGGCCTCCCCGTTTCAGGCTTACCGTCAATGCACCGCCAATCGCACCAATCAAGCTGAGCACAGGTGTGCCAATGATCAATGTTTGTAACAAGATTGACAGGCCTTCACCAGGAAGGTTCATCCACATGGCCAGTAAGGGTGATAAAAGCACAATTGGCAGGCCTGCGACGAGCCAGTGGGATACGATTCTGGACAAAGCGATCAGTGAAAGTGATTGGCCTGACATCACCATCTGCTCGAGCGTTCCGTCTTCAAAATCCGAGCGAAACAGGCTGTCCAGTGAAAGCACGGTGGCCAATAATGCGGCGATCCAGATCACCCCGGGAGCAATGTCCGCGAGTAATTGCGGCGAAGGACCAACCCCCAATGGGAATAATGTGGTTACCACCAACAGGAATGCGAGAGGCTGAAGTAATTCGGCCCGTCGCCTGTACGCCAGCAGGAAGTCCCTTCTTAACAGGGCTGTGAAAGCTGTGCCTGCAGACTGTTTGCTCATCCTGCCACCCCCTGGTAACGCTCACGACCACTAACCAGCAGACACTCCTGTAATTCAAAACCCTCAGGCCGCAAACTGCCATGTGTGGTCATGATGCAGGAACCGCCGCCATTTAAATGCTCTTTCAGGATTCGGTCCAGCATTTCGATGCCCTCCGGGTCCAGGTTTGAATAGGGTTCATCAAGCAACCACAATGCCTCATCGCAAAATAACAGGCGGGCAAGTGAACAGCGCTTGCGCTGACCGGCAGATAATGTTCGCCCTTCCTGCTTGGCGACCGGTGTTAAACCGATCTCGTCGATCACCTGTTGCAACAGTTCAGGCCCCAATTCCTGTTTGCGGGTTCCCATGAAGCGCATCCAGAAACGGATATTCTCCTCAACGCTGAGGTCATCCTTGATG
>CALJWY010000277.1 GCA_937974465.1 uncultured Lysobacterales bacterium
ATACTACTAACCACTTCATCGGGACCGAGATCAAAAGCTTGCTGACTTGCAACCACTACCAAATCCGCCCCATCACGAATCCTCCAGATTTGCACCTGATCGAATTCCGTCAATACTGTTTTGACGACACCCTCCGAATACCTGGTTCCCAGCACATGATAAGGAATGAACAAACTGAGGACACCTCCCTCCGTTAACGCCTCGCTATACAACTGCATAGACTCACGCGTATAGAGTGATGCTGTAACTGCGTCTGTCGGATACGACGGCTCAACCGTAATAATGTCGTACTTTTTATCACTGCCGGCCAAAAACAACCTGGCCTCCTGAGATATAAAATTAACGTTCCTGGCGTTTCTGAACTCTTGGAAAAAAAACTCTGAAACCGCCGTATAGACATCCGGGTTTATTTCTACCGAATCTATTTCTCCAGACCATTTTTGTGCAAACCAAACGGTTGTCCCAGTACCCAGCCCGATGTCCAGCAGATGCTCCGGATTGCGTTGCAGGTAAACCCGCGGCAGCAGTGCCAAGAGTGCCTGGGTAGGCAAGTCAAGGTTGAGGAAACTGCTTTCGTTCTTGCCATTTACCTGCAAAAAACGTAGCTGATCGGACTCAATCACCCGAACGATTCCATGAGAGTTTTCGTACTCGGCCAATGTTCTCTTATGGGCCAACGATTCGTTCAGTTCCTCCAGCGAGTGATACCGATGCGACAGGTACACCGTAAATGGATACTGCGGATATGCCGCAATCCATCCTCCGGCCAACAGCGTCACTACCAAAAACACAGCTGCTGTAGCCTGACCCAACGAGCGGTAATAAACAAAAAACAGTAATGCGGGCAAAGCAGGTAGAACAGAGAGAAAGATTGCCGAATTCTTGAGTCCGATTTCTTCAATCAGGACAAAACCGGTTAGCAAGCATCCGGCAACGGCGCCCATGCTGTTCATCATGTAAAGGAAGCCTGCCGTGCGGCCTGCGTGCTCTACATCTGGAACCAGTATCTGGATCGCAAGTGGAAACACCGCACCGGCAAAGAACGCAGGCAAGAATACCAATATGGACGCCTGTAACAGCGTAGCAACGTACGCGCCATTGTCCTCCAACGGCGTGGAAAACCGCCAGAATTTAAAAAACTCCGACAGGTATACGAAACAGATGCTTGTAACTCCCGCGATCAGGGCAAAAGCAATCATATACAGGAAGAGGCGCTTGATTTCGGCCCTGGCGCTCATCCGGTTGCCATGAAGCGTACCGAAAAAAAGCCCGGCCATTACGGCTGCGAGGGTAATGCTATAGGCGCGAATAGAACTGCCAAGCGTTATTGACGACAATCGCCCCCAGATCACCTCCAGAGAGAGCAGCGCGAACCCAATCAGGAAATAACAACAATAGAGCAAGATCGTCTGTCTTGGTGAAAGCGATGATTTATGCATATAAGCGTTTGTTGTTGGGTAAAGTGGCGTTATTCACAGTTAGGCGTCCCGCCCTGTTCAAGGCGTCACTTTATCAACGAAAGGAGCCTGACAACAATTGCTCGCTGATCGAGGAACTCACCCGACCAGCGTTATTGTCATTCGCTGGCGACTTGCAGGTCCTTCTCCGGCTCTTTTGAAGGATTTTTTTCCAGGAACTGCAGGAACAGGCGCGGCGATTCGCTTGACTGGTCAAGTCGCTCGACGCCGTCAAATACATGCAACGAAAACTGGGTCAGCCTCTCAAACTGGAAGTCATACGCCAAACCCGCTTCGGTCAGTCGCGTTCTGCGGAACTCAACCGTCCAATACCCATCCTGCCAATGGCCCTTCGCCCGAACATCTTTTGCATTGTCCGTCAAATCCGTTAAGGCAAACTGGGGCTGTATATCCGCAGGCGTTGATGGCAGCCTCTCCGGAGGCGGCAGGGGTTTGCTAAACTCGCTACTTGGACGACCACTGACGCGATGTTCATCCACAAGGTACAAGAAATACATCGTATCCGATTGCACCGGCCAGATTTCGTATTTGCGATCGGATTGGTCCCATGTGTTGTATACAGTTTCGGGATCGATGATTCCATCTGGCACGTCGCTGAACTTGAGGTTCCATTCGCTCTCCTTGTTGCGGACGGTGTAGCCGATTTCGTCTTTCGAAGTCGTTTTCCTCTTCATAGATCCGTAGAGGTCGATCGCGAGGCCCTCCTGGTCCGATCTTCCTGCGGTCCAGTACCACCCATCGAAATCAAATTCGTATCCGGACAGCAAAGACGGAAACCAGTCGCAGCCCGCTTCGAAGTTGAATATGAGAGCGTCATCAACCTGCGGACCGGTTTCATAATTTCCCTTTTCCTCATTCCATATCCACGGGTGGTACTCTCGATTCTCGGAATCATCACGCCAACGTACGCGCAGCAATGCGTCCTCATCGGTGTATAACGCCTTGATCTGCAAAGACTTAATGGCACCATAGGAAAGCGGCACGGTGATTTCTTCCGCTGCCAGCCATTCCACTTCGTTGTCAACGCCGTCCAGGACGATAGACTCTGTTTGCACGAAGGTCGCGGGAATAATGATGCCCTGGTCGAACGGCTCCGGCTGCCAGTTGTCATCACTGACCAGGACTTTGACGTATTCCCCATCGTGTGTCGAGTATGACGAGCGCTCTATCTCAGCACCCGCAACACCGCAAACCAGCGAAGCGGTGAGACATGAAGTGACCATCAATGTCAGATTGTATTTATTCATAAATCTGTTTGTCCTAAAAGTTTCCGTTGCTACCGCCACCATGCATGTGTGACCCCTGGCATCCAAGGCCGGTCTTTGTGTCGTGATTGACATCGTGGCAGAACGAGCACCAGGCTCCCCAGCCAACCTGTTTCGGCAGCCCGCTTCTGCTGTCGATCGGGAAAATATATTCGGTGCCCGGGACGTTGGGGTAAGCGTCACCGGTAAAGGTACCATGCGACGTCCCTGTGGACATTTGTACCCCGGCGACTGTAATGCTGCTTCTGAGATTAAAAATATTTTCCGAACCATGCGCGCCATGGCAGGTTGTGCAGTTCATTGCCGAATACGGAGTGGTTCCATCATAGTCCGCGACCGCATTTGGCATCGATTGAGGTGCGGTTCCGAATGGATATTTCAGCCACCCTTTTGTGGTAGCCCGATCGCTGTGAGCCCCATGCTGATCCCCAGCCCACGAGGCAACCATGTCTATCATGCCGCCAGGCATGGTCACGCCATTGGGCATGGTTCCATCATGGCAGGCCAGGCAGAACTCGATGGTATCGGTTTCTTGCCAACCCGTATTTTTCGGATCAACCACATTGTCACCGCCCCCGTGGTTCGCGGGATTGTAAAGGGGCAGTGGGGCTCCGGTATCCGGGTTCGCCACAGAATTCAAGTATTCATACCCCGTCAAAGGAGTAGGATCCTTGTCATTCGCACTGTTAACGTGAGGTTGATGGCAATCTTTACAGCTAAAATCAGCTTCTGCCATACCAGAAAACGTCTGATCGGCAGGGAATACATCGTGCTGTTTGTTCACCGTGAGATAGTCTGAGCCTACGATTTCAACCGGTGCAGTCGCAATGAACTGTTGTTGGATATCGATAGTACTGATCGTTCCATCATGGCAGTTATAACAAAACTGTCGCGGCGACTCCGGGGCATTGGTTGCCGGATCGCCTACGCCGCCATTCCATGCTGCCAGCAGTGAGTTACTATTGGTTCCGTGGCCGCTGGCGTGGCAACCATTGGCACCATCGCCGAGACAGGTCACCGGGTTCGGCCCATTAGGTCCCGTCGGGTTACCAGCCGTCGGCCGATCATGGCTC
>CALJWY010000278.1 GCA_937974465.1 uncultured Lysobacterales bacterium
TGCGGACCGATTGAACTGGAGCCGGTTTCCGCCCGCGTTACCATGAGTGGCGCGCCGGTAAACATGACGGCCCTTGAATACCGGGCCCTGCAATACCTGATGCAGAAAAAAGGTGCGATCGTTTCGAAATCTGAATTGAGCGAACACATTTACGGGCAGGATCTGGAACGTGATTCCAACGTGATCGAGGTGTTGATCAATCGCTTGCGCAGCAAACTGAACCCGGCTTTGATTCAAACCCGAAGGGGGCTTGGGTACCTGATCAAGGAAGAGTGTGTTGAAACATAACTCGTTATCCTTTCGGATCACGGTTTTATCGGGTGCATGGATTCTCATCACCCTGGTTATCACGGCATCCATGCTGGTGTATTTCTACCTTGATCACAGCGCGCAGCACTACGATGAGCATGTCACCATGCATCTTGAGGAGCTTGTAGAGGCCAGCCATTTTACGCCACAGGGTGAATTTGCGCTGAAGTTCAGCCCAAGCGATCCCCGCTATCATCATTTACATTCGGGTTGGTACTGGGAGGTGTTGCAGAATGATAAATCGCTTATGCGTTCTGAATCACTTGGTAACAGTGGTCTGGATATTGGGACCGTAGAACCCAGCCTGACACCATTTGTATATGAGCTTGAAGGTCCGATTGAGGAGCAACTCCGCGTCCATGTCATGCAATTAGAACTGGAGTCTGAGGCCGAGCCATTGGTATTACTGGCGTCGGCTCCGATGACCGGTGTCAAGGATGATGTGATTAATTATTCCAGCCATGTGATTGCCAGTTTTGCAGTGCTTGGTGTCGGGTTATTGCTGGCCGTGGTATTGCAGGTCAGGGTAGCGTTGCAACCGTTGCAGGCCATCAGCACCGGTATTAGCGATGTGCGTGAGGGCAAGGCCGCCAAGTTGCAACAGAACGACCTGACGGATGTGCAGCCACTGGTCGATGAACTGAATAACCTGCTCGACCACAATTCGGTCCTGCTCAAACGTGCCCGCAACCAACTGGGAGACCTGGCGCATTCGGTTAAAAACCCGCTGACGGTGATTAAAAACGAAGCACACAACATGGAGCCCGAACTGAAGGAGCTGATCACCCGGCAAACCAGCGACATCAGCAAAAACATCGATCATTACCTGACCCGTGCGCGAACCTTTGGCACTGAAAAAGTGCTGGGGTCAAGGTCCGAGGTGCTGGTGGTGGTTGAGGATATGGTCTATGCAATGAAAAGGCTCTACCAGGACCGCGAGCTGGATATCGAAATTTCGAACTTGCAGGACTGCTGGTTCAGGGGTGAGCGCCAGGATTTTGAAGAGATGGTGGGTAACCTGATTGACAATGCCTGCAAGTGGGCCATGCGTCGTGTGCAGATCAGTGGCGCGGTTGAAAATCAACGGCTGACGCTATGGGTCGAAGATGATGGCCCCGGTATTCCGGGTAACAAGATCGAAGCGGTTATGCGCAGGGGGCATCGCCTGGATGAATCCAAGCCGGGGCACGGTCAGGGCCTGGGAATTGTCAAGGACATAGCCGACCTTTACGGCGGGTCTTTAAATATCGGCCAAAGCGATCTGGGCGGGCTTAGGGCTGAACTGGTTCTGCCAGCAGCCTGACCACCCTTTTCAATCCATCAGATTACGTGCGCTTCGTCATCCATGCTGGCATGCGGCCAGTCATCAAGGTGCACGTTTTTACGAATGACCTGTGATGGTGAGCCAACGATCAACGGATCTGGCGGGCTGACAACACCAAAGTCCTTGTCCGGATACTCCAGCATATTCAGAAAATGCTGCATACAGTTTAGACGTGCACGTTTTTTATCATCCGATTTGATGATGGTCCACGGACATGCGGCGGTATCAGTGTAGAAGAACATGGCTTCCTTCGCGCGCGTGTATTCACCCCACATGCTCACGGCGGCCTTGTCTACAGGACTCATTTTCCACTGTTTCAGAGGGTCGTGAAGTCGAGAATCAAAACGGCTGCGCTGTTCTTTCTTGGTGACCGAGAAATAGTACTTGAACAGCTGGATTCCCGAATTGACCAGCATGCGTTCAACATCCGGACACTGGCGCATGAATTCGAGGTATTCAACCTGGTCACAGAACCCCATTACGCGCTCTACACCCGCACGGTTGTACCATGACCTGTCTAAAAACAGAATCTCGCCGCGGGTGGGCAGGTGTTCGATATAGCGCTGGAAATACCACTGACCCTGCTCGTGCTGGGTCGGCTTTTCAAGCGCCACAACCTTGGCGGCACGTGGGTTCAAATGTTCCATGAAACGCTTGATGGTTCCGCCTTTACCGGCAGCATCCCTGCCTTCAAATATTACGACAATTTTTTGTCCGCTCAGCTTGACCCAGTTTTGAACCTTGAGCAATTCAATTTGCAGCTTCTTCTTTTCGGTTTCGTAGGTGGATCGCTTGATCTTGTCGGTATAAGGATATTTGCCTTCCTTGAAAAGCTTGCCGATAGATACGGGGCATTCACGGATCTTCTTGATGGTGGCAGATGAATACTCACCCCCCAGGTAGGTGTCTTCAATTTCAGGGTGTTCGTGAACGTCCTGTATCTCGGTTTCTGCTTTCGTCATCTCTTCCTCCCCCCCAACAGCAGATTTGTCCTGAACCTGCCCAGTGCTGTCTTTTGTAACTGTCTTAGAATTCATTGAAACCTTCCCCCTCCTTCATTACCACCCCCGGGTGGACACTACATTATGATACCTTAATAATACTTGTAATTATCATCCTAACGGCGCAATTTTTGGTGCGGCAGTTCAGTCCGGCAGATAGCGAATCAGGAGTGAGAACTCGTCTATCTGATTCGGATTCAAACCTTCTGGAACCGGAATTCTGACAATATGCCCCGATCCGGGCGCTGCATCGGTGCTATTTCCATTTCGATCCAGGATGACCGGCAGGGTAAAGGACAAATTGCCCTTCGTCGTCATTAACTGCACTTGATCTCCACGTTCAAAGCGGTTACGGACGTCAATGG
>CALJWY010000279.1 GCA_937974465.1 uncultured Lysobacterales bacterium
TGCGTCGTTGCCACCCGGAATAGCCTGCCACTTTGCAATCACCGCTGCCGCCTGATCTGCCCTGACGATGGCCACAACCCGGCCTTCACAGGCCAGGAACAAGGGGTCGTATCCGAGCATATCGCATACCGATTGCACTGGATCATTGATCGGTATTGCGGTTTGCCGGATGCGAATACCCATGCCGGTTGAGCGGACGAGTTCATGACAGACGGTAGCAAGACCGCCACGCGTTGGGTCACGCATGAAACGCACGCCCGGCATGCCGGAAAGGGCCTGGGTCAACGGCAATACGCAGGCTGAATCGGACTTCAGGTCCCCACGCAGGCCAAATTGTTCGCGGGCCAGTAACACAGAAATGCCGTGATCTCCAACTGAGCCACTGACAACCATGGCATCCCCATCCTGGATTTTATCCAGGCCAAGCTGCAGGCCATCGTCGCGAATGCCAATACCGGTGGTGGCAAGGTAAAGACCGCCGCCTTCACCTTTTTTAAGCACCTTCGTGTCGCCGGCCACGATTTCCACACCTGCTTCTTTCGCGGCGCTCGCGAGACTTTTCCCGATACGTTCCAACTGCGCAATTTCCATACCTTCTTCGATAAACGCATTCAGGCTTAAAAATTTTGGAATCGCACCAGCCACGGCCAGGTCATTGGTTGTGCCATGAATGGCGAGTGAGCCAATATCACCTCCCGGAAACTCGAGCGGCTGAACCGTAAAACCATCGGTTGAAAAAATGATATCGCGGGACTCCAGCAATAAGCTGGCCGCATCCACCTGGACGTCAAGCCTGTCATTGGCCAGGTGGCGGGCGAATATCTCATCAATCAACTCACGCATAAAACGGCCACCGTTACCATGCGCCAGCGATATATGGGTGTCTTGCATTGCGTGCTCAGTCATTGCTTAGTTCTTTTCCACCAGGTTATTTAAGTGTGCATACTCGATAATTTGTCCAAAGCTGATACCGCCGTCATTGACCGGTGTCAATATTGGCAAGCTAACGTGAAACTTTTCAGCAGCCAGGTAATCCATGCACAATTCAGTCAATACGCGGTTTTGAAACACGCCGCCGCATAATCCAATCGCGTTAACACCTGTATCTTCACGTATTTGAACGGCCTGCGCCAATAGCGTGCGGGCCATCACCTGGTGAAAGTGTAAGGCGCGTTCCCCGGCGGGGCGGGAGTGGTCGCTCAATATCGGTATAAGTGTTTCCCAATCGGCGGTATAAATACCATCGACAGGGGTACAATCCATGGCCTTGGATTGCATATCGGTCATGCACTCATGACTGTCAGCCAGTGCTTCAAGCAGCATCGGACCCTGACCTTCAAAGCTTGCTGTTGTACACACACCACATAGTGCGGCAGCTGCATCAAACAGCCGGCCAGCCGCCGTGGTTGCGGGTGAGTTTTTACCCTGTTGCCAGAAACTGAATAACAGGGGGTCCGACGCTTCATCCAGCAAACAGTCCTGGCCGGATTCCCAGCAAATGGCGGCTGCGCTTCTCCAGGGCTCCCTGCCTGCGCGTTCGCCACCCGGTAAACGGAAAGGACGCAGACTCGCAAGTCTTTGCCACTGCCCCGGCTTGCCAAACAGCGCCTCACCACCCCACAGGCTGTCGTCAGGCCCAAGGCCCACACCGTCCCATGTAAATACCAGCATGTTTTGTGCCCGGGCACTTTTCTGCATTGTTTCCATGTATGCCGCAGATGCATGCGCGTGGTGGTGATACACATCGGTAACAGGAAGTTTGCCCTGGCGAGCCCAACGTGAAGGTGTGTAGCCGGGATGGGCGTCGCAAACCACGTGCGTGGCCGTTACCTGGTAAAGTGATTGCAGATCTTCAATACATTGCGCAAATGTCGCCAGGCTACGCGGGCTGTCCATTTCACCGATGTGAGGTGAAACCACAACCCTGTTTTGCCAGCCCAGTGCGACCGTGTTCTTCATGTGCGAGCCAACCGCGAGTACCGGGGAGTCCAGTTCAAACGGCAGCTCAATCTCAACCGGGGCCATGCCACGGCCCTGGCGGACAGGGCGGGGTATTCCGTCGATGACGCGCAACACAGGGTCATCAGCAGGCCGCACGATGGGCCGGTCGTGATGCAGGAAAACCCGTGCAACATGGGACAACCGCTGTTCGATGTCCCGGTTTTTGGTGAGCACGGGCTCACCACTAATATTGGCGGATGTGGCCACAAGCGGCGCGTTAAAGCCGCTCAGCAGCAGGTGATGCAGCGGGCTGTATGGCAACATCGCACCGATCTCGTTTAAGCCAGGCGCAATCGCGGGAGACAGCGTATTGCCGGGTTTTTTCTGCACCAGCACGATGGGCCGCGCAGTCGAGGTCAACAGCTCGGCTTCGACCGGTTCCGGCAGCAGGTATTGGCGAATGCGTTGCAACGGGTCATCTGCCGGGGCCGGGAACATCACGGCCAGGGGTTTGTGCGGCCGGGGTTTATGATTACGTAATATGTTCACAGCGATATCGCTACTGGCGTCGCAAACAAGATGGTAACCACCAATTCCCTTGATCGCGACAATTTCACCAGCGCGCAGGGCGCTTATCGTAGCTGTCAACGACGCCTCATTACCTTCGATGGCCCGCTGGCCGGCTTCATGATAGCTGAGGCTGGGACCACACATCTCGCAGGCCACCGGCTCGGCGTGGTAGCGGCGGTTGTTGGGGTCCGTATATTCAGACAGACAGGCTTTGCACAATGGAAAACCGGCCATGCTGGTGTTGGGCCGGTCATATGGCAGAGCTTCGATGAGGGTATAACGTGGCCCACACTGTGTGCAGTTGATAAATGGATAGCGGTAACGACGGTTGCCCGGGTCATTGAGTTCATGCAGACAGTCGTCGCAGGTAAATAAATCAGCAGGCAGATGAATATCAGCAGCGGCGCTGCTCTGGCTCTCAAGAATGACAAATTCGCTGGTTTCAATGCTTGTAACATCAGTGATCATCTCGATAACTGGCCTGGACAGCGGGGGCGAGCTATCGATCAGGCTGGTGATAAATGATTCGAGTGCCCGGCTACGACCCTGGATATGAATCTCAACCCGGCCGGATGAGTTGAGCACCCAGCCAGCCAGGCCATGGGCGATCGCATGTTGATAAATAAATGGCCTGAAACCGACACCCTGAACAGTGCCGCTCAAACTGATTCTGCTGGCTCGTTGGTCATTGGGGTCGGTCATGGAGTTGGTGTTACGTGTTGATCCCGTCTTTCGACTCTAGTGCGGACTCCCGCATCCCGTTGGCCCACCAGATTCGACAGGCGCCTTCATCGGATACCATGCAAGGGCCTATCGGATTTCTGGGTTTGCATGCCTGGCCATACAGACGGCACTCATTTGGATAGATCTTGCCGAGGACGACCTTTGCACAATCACAACCGGGTGGCATTTCTCCTGCCCGTTTGCGTGCATCATCCGCATAATCCGGAAAGTGACGGCGTGCATCATGCTGCTTATAGGCGTTGCGCAGAACGTAACCTGAATCCGGAATGATACCGATACCGCGCCAGGTGGCATCACGTATATGAAAAGCCTTTTGTAAGTGCCCGCGCGCTGAGGGGTTGCCACCGTTACGCACCAGTTCGGGATAGCAGTTGTCCAAAAAATGGCGCTTGTCGATCAATTGGCGAATGACCGAGTACAGGGCCGCCAACAGGCTCTGCGTCGTAAAGCCTGCAATTGCGGTTGGAATATGATGGCGATCTACCGCAAATTTCCACTCTTCCGGTCCCATCACCGTGGCCACATGCCCGGGTGCCACCAGCGCATCAAAACCAGCTTCGCCGGATTCAAGAAGCATGGCAACCGCTGGCCAGGTGAGACGTCCGGATAGCAAAATGAACAGGTTGTCGGGCACTCCCTCGACCAGCATCGCAGCCACAGGGGCCGAGGTGGTTTCAAAACCTGCCGCGAAGAAAACCACCGGTGTAGAGGGGTTTTCGCGGGCGATTTTTACCGCTTCTGTCGGTGACGCCAACGGGCGGATGTCCGCTCCCTGGGCCTTGGCCTGCTCGAGGCTGCGGGCAGCACATTTTTTGACATTCACCGGTACCCGCAGCATGTCGCCAAAAGCAACCAGGATGATGTCTTCATTGAGGGCGAGTTGAATGGCCTCAAACAGGTCTTCTTCAGGGCAGATACAAACCGGACAGCCCGGGCCGGGTATCAGCTCAATACCGGCTGGCAGCGCCTTGCGCAGGCCCGCCATGCTGATCGAGCGTTCGTGGCCGCCGCAAACATTCATGATTCTGACAGGCCGTTCAAGTGGTAATGAACGAATCCTGTCCAGCCACTGGCTGGCCGATTGCGTCATGGTTTACCGTCTTGCGGGTGCCCGCCATGGTGGTCATGGCCATCTTCATCTCCATGCTCATGATCATGGTGGGCATGTTGGCGAATATCCGGGTTTTCCACAAAGGTTTGCCGGTTTGTTGTGATCACTTGCCGCAGCCAGCCAAACCAGTCTTGCATGCCGGCGCCCGATTTTGCCGAAGTCCGGATTACCGGTGCTGTGCTGGCCAGGTTACGCAGGTAATTTTCTGCGCGCTCAGGGCTGAAATCATCCAGCACCGGCAACAGGTCGGCCTTGCTGAGCATGACCATGTCGGCAGTGCGGAACATGACTGGGTATTTAGCCGGTTTATCATCGCCTTCCGGGACCGATAACAATGCAATGTTTGCATGTTGGCCGAGATCAAAACTGGCGGGGCACACCAGGTTACCGACGTTTTCTATAAACACGATATCAAGCTCATCAAGGGAAAGTTCATGCAGTGCGTCGTGAATCATGTGCGCGTCGAGGTGACAGGCGCTTCCGGTCGTAATCTGTATGGCGGTCACGCCATGCTTGCGGATACGTTCAGCATCATTTTCGGTCTCGAGGTCGCCTTCAATAACAGCAATCGAGAACTCATCACGCAGGGCCTTGATCGTGGCCTCCAGCAGCGCCGTCTTACCAGCCCCTGGTGAGGACATAAGGTTGACCGCCACCACGGAATGGGCGGCAAAGTGTTCACGGTTGTGCTGCGCCACGTGGTCATTTTCATGCAGCAAACTATGGAGCACGGTGATGGCTTCCTGACCGCTTTGTGTTTTCTCCAGTTTGCCGCCGGTCGCGACCAGGTGTTCGTTCCCGGGAGTTATATTGCATCCACAGGTATCACACATTATTTGCTCCAATCATCATTTTTAACTTTTAGACCCGTTAACCCAGGCAGCCCTGATTTCATTTTAATGCAATATATCCGCCAAAGGCGGGGGACCATCCAGCTTGTCCAGTTCAAGCTGAATCAATAGTAGTTCATCACCGCTCACCAGGCTGGTTTGCCAATCGTCACAGTGTCCGCACACCAGCCGGTTTGGTTTTGCATCACTTTCTTTTCCGCAACTCGAACATCTGACACGAATAGGCGTTGAGCGAATCAGCAACTCCGCTCCCTGTGCCACGGTGCCGGCACTGGCCACCGGATAAGCGTGTTTTAATAACCGTTCTTCGACACCCGAGAGGGG
>CALJWY010000280.1 GCA_937974465.1 uncultured Lysobacterales bacterium
GCCCAAGATAGCCGTTGTAAAGGGGCGGACCGGTTAAACAGACAGGCCGTGCGAACCGACGTAATCTACAAAGTCGGATTCCGAAATTATTTTGATGCCAAGCTTCTCAGCTTTTTTCAGCTTGGAGCCGGCTGCCTCGCCGGCCAGCAATGTCGTTGTTTTGGCTGATACACTGCCAGTAACCTTGGCGCCTAGGGATTCCAGCAGGTTTTTTACCTGTATCCTGGGCATCGACAATGCTCCCGTCAGTACCCAGATTTCTCCTGCCAGGGGCTGTTCACCGACCTGTGTTTCCAATGCCTGCCACTTCACGCCAGCGTCGCTCAAGGCCTGGATAACCTGCCGGTTATGTTCCTGCTGGAAAAATGCTGCCACGTGCGCGGCGACGATCGGCCCAACATCACTGACCTCGGTCAATGTCTCCACGCTGGCATCCTGCAAAGCTTCCATGGTTCCAAAATGGGCAGCCAGCGAGTGAGCGGTAACTTCACCAACTTCCCTGATCCCCAGTGCGTAAAGCAATCGGTTCAATGGCGGTGTTTTACTCTTTTCCAGCGCCTTTAACAGGTTTTCAGCTGATTTTCCGCCCATGCGATCGAGCGCCGTGAGCTGCTCATGGCTCAGGTGATAGAGGTCCGCAACAGTATGGATCAGGCCCTCTTCAACAAGCTGATCGACCAGTTTGTCACCGAGCCCCTCAATATCCATGGCCTTGCGTGTCGCAAAATGCCGGATACTGTGCTTTCTCTGCGCCGGACAAACCAGGCCACCACTGCAACGTGCAACGGCTTCGCCCTCTACCCGCTCGACCCGCGAACCGCATTCCGGACAGACCTCCGGCATCTGGAACTCGGCCAACGTGCCCTCACGCCGCTCATGGATCGCGCGCGCCACTTCGGGAATGACATCGCCGGCCCTGCGCACCACCACCCAGTCTCCTGGCCTTACATCCTTGCGGCGTATCTCATCTTCATTATGCAGCGTGGCATTGGTTACCGTCACACCACCAACAAATACCGGCGCCAGGCGCGCGACCGGTGTCAGTGCGCCGGTTCTTCCCACCTGGATATCGATATCGACTAACCGGGTAATCTCCTCTTCCGCCGGAAATTTGTGTGCCAATGCCCAGCGTGGGGCCTTGCTGACAAAGCCCAGGAAACCCTGTTGATCGAATCGGTCAACCTTGTAAACCACTCCGTCAATGTCATAGCCCAGCGTTGGTCGCAGCAACCCGATCCGCCGATGATAATCAAGACAACCCGCCAAACCTTGTACCCGTCTGACTTCGGGATTAACAGGTATGCCCCAATCCTTGAGTCGCTCCAGGGTGTCAAGCTGTGTATCCGGCAACTGGTCGCGAGTGGCAGTGCTATAAGCATAAAAAGCCAATGGGCGCTGTGCGGTTAACTGGGGATCCAACTGCCGCAGACTCCCGGCGGCCCCATTGCGCGGATTCACCAGTGGTTTTTCGCCATTTGCCAGGGCCTTGCGGTTAAAGGCATCAAACCCGGACCGCGGCATATATATCTCACCACGTACCTCGAGCAATGCAGGCCATCCATCACCAAGAAGTTTTAAAGGCACGGCGCGGATCGTTCGCACGTTGGCGGTCACATCCTCGCCACGCTCACCATCTCCACGGGTTGCTGCTGTCGTCAGCAATCCCTGCACGTAGGTCAGAGAAATAGCAACGCCGTCGAGCTTTGGCTCTGCGGCAAAAATGATGTCTTCACGTTCAAGGCCCTGTGAAACCCGGCGACAGAACTCGGCCACTTCCGTTTCTGAAAATGCATTGCCCAGTGACAACATCGGGACACGATGCTGAATGGTTGCAAACCCCTCCATCGGCGTACCGCTGACCCGCTGTGTCGGTGAGTCGGGCGTTACCAGGTCGGGGTATGTGGATTCGAGCGACTCGAGTTCGCGTATCAAGCGGTCATATTCAGCATCCGGAACTTCCGGGTCATCCAGAACGTAGTAACGGTAATTGTGGTGCTCCAGGAGACGGCGCAGTTCATCAGCACGTTTTTGTGCCACGGATTTGTTCATGAATCAGGGCTGTTTTTCCGTTCGTACTCGCGCAATTCCTCCTTGATTTCCAGCGAGCGCTGGCGAGTAAATACCTCGTGCTTGTCATCCAGCAAGTCTGCGTGCAACAACTCGGCCAGCCTGCGGCTTGCCGCCAGCATGGAGTCCCATGCATCCAGTGCATTCCTGGGCCCCGGCAAGGCCATGAACATGGTAACGCCCTTGATCTCCATGGTATTCCACATGTTCTTGTCAAAGGTCCCGGGCTTGGTCAGGTTGGCCATGCTGAATACTGGCTCGATGTCTTCCTCGTTGATGCGGTGGAATATGTCGTGTTTTCCAAACACCAGGCCGGATTTTAGTGACGCATCCAGTAATTCAACACCTGTGATGACATGGTTATCCCTGGCTTGTAAAAACAGCGTGACTATTTTGTCCGGAAGTGGTCCCGGGGCTGCCTTAGGCGTGGCATCGAAACCGGGTTCAATACGGGCTTCAACGGCAGACAACTCACTCGCATCACCGATCGGAAGCTCTGTTTGTAATTGATCAAAGTCCTGCTCGTCTTCCTGGCCATCACCGCTGGCAGAATCAAGTGCCGGCTCACGCCGAACCCGCTGGGCATGAGCACGCTTGCGTGATGCTTTGGGCTTTCGTTTCTTATCCGGACTGCCAAACAGGAAAATACCGGCAACGATAACGAGTCCGGCAATAATTAAAATCCATCTGAAGGTAGAAATATCCATCTAATACTCTCTAGTCTCCGGCAAATTTTGCTGCCTCATCTATATCCACCTGAACCAGCCTGGATACGCCCGGTTCGCGCATCGTGACACCGCTAAGCTGGTGAGCCATTTCCATGGTGATTTTATTGTGTGTCACCACGACAAACTGCACGGTTTCAGACATCTCTTTCACCATGGTAGTGAAGCGTGAAACATTCGCATCATCAAGCGGCGCATCGACCTCGTCAAGCAGGCAAAACGGCGCTGGATTCAAGCGGAAGATTGCAAATACAAAAGCAACCGCCGTCAGTGCTTTCTCACCACCCGACATCAGGTGAATACTACTGATTCGTTTGCCCGGCGGCCTTGCCATGATGGCAACCCCCGTGGTCAGCAGGTCGTCGCCGGTTAATTCAAGATAGGCATGCCCGCCACCAAACAGTTTCGGGAATAACTCCTGCAAACCCTTGTTGACGTTTTCAAACGTGTCCTTGAACCGCGTGCGGGTTTTCCGGTCAATTTTCTTGATCGCATTTTCCAGGGTCTCGAGCGCGCTGACCAGGTCTTCATGCTGGGCATCCATGTATTCCTTGCGCTTGAATTCTTCTTCATACTCGGAAATGGCAGCCAGGTTGACGGGTTCCAGGCGGGTAATACGAACTTCAAGACGCTCAAGGTTTTCCTGCCACGCGTCTGCATCTGCGTCATTGGGCAAAGCCGCAGCCAGTTCAGCGACATCATGTCCCAGCTGCTCAACTTGCCGTGCCAAGCTTCGGGCATTGAGCTCAACTTCCTGCTGTTGCAGGCGGGCTTTTTCGAGCGAACCTCGTATTTCCTCTACCTGCCTGACACATACCTGCCGGCTTGCATCCAGCTGACGATAGTCTTCTTCAAGGCTTTGTAATTTTACCCTTGCTGCGGTCAGTCGCTGCTCCACTTCCACCCGCGCTTGTAACAGGCGATCCATTTCTTCACGGTGTTTTTCTTCCGGGTCTTCGTTTTGCGCAATCTGTTCGCTTAAATCCAGGTAGCGTTGCTGCAGCTGGCTGAACTGGCTGTCCATGCGCTGCAACGAGTTGCGCAATGAATCGAGACTGGCCCGGCGTGACTCGGTTTTCAGGGCCAGTTCATGGCGACTGTTACGTGCGTCGCGGGCCCGTGTGCGAGCCTGCTCACGTCGCTCCAATAACGACTGGCGCTGCGCATCCAGTGCGGCGCGATCCTGTTCGGTACCGGCCATCTCATCCAGCAAGCCTGCAAGAACCTTGCGGGATTCCTTGATCTGGGCCTGGTCATCCTGTTGTTGTTTTTGCAGTGCGGCAGACTCGGTAGCGATTTGTTTCTGACGGCCATCGAGAGCTTCAATGCGAGTGCGGGCGGCATTCAGCTTGCTGCCCAACTCGGCACTTTCGCGGTGCGAGTCATTGACTGTCTGCTGCAACGCATGGGTGGATTGCTCTTTTGCAGACAGTGCTTCACGTTCCTCGGAATTGGTCGCTTCCATCTCCGACCAGAGCTTATGCAAACCTGCAATTTCCTTCTTGAGTGCCGCAATCTCCTGTTTGCGTGCCAGCATGCCAGCCTTTCCGGACTGACCTCCGGCGACGCGCACCCAACCATTCCCAATCCACTGGCCATCTGCAGTTATGGCAGAGCTGCCATCCTGCGTTGCCGCAACTGCTTTGAAGGCTGTTGCCAGAGAATCTGCAATTTTTACATGGTTCAGTTGCGCGATGATCGCATCCGGTCCGGTAACTTTCCCGGCCAGGCTTCCGGCCCGAGGCTCGACACTGCTCGACTGACTGCCAAGCAGGGTCAGTTCAACATTTTCATCAGCACCTGAAAGGCTGCCCAACACAGAGGTGAGGGCCGTGGGGTCATCGACCAGGACCGAGTCGAGCCAGAAGCCCAACACGGTTTCCACGGCTAATTCCCAACCCTTTGCGACATCCAGCTTTTCTACCAGGCGCGGGGCTGAGCCGAGACCATTTGATTCCAGCCACGCGGCGCCATTGTCATTGGCCCTTGCCGCTTGTTGCAATGCTTTGAGTGACTCCAGCCGTCCCTCGCGCCGATTAATTTCACCCTGTAGTTCATGTTGACCTGAAGTGCTGTCACGCAGGGCCAGGCGTCTTGTTTCCAGCTCTTGCCTGGCTGACTCCAGTTGCTTCTGCTGGTCAGACAGTTGTGCTGCGACCGTCCCGACCTGCTTTTCGAGCTCTACCACCTGCAGGCTCAGAGCCCCACTATCGCTACCTTCGGTTTCGCCCGCCAGGTTCTCCAGCCGGGTAGCGGCATCCTGCATTCGCCCATCCAGCATCTCCACAGACGCCCGCTGAGCGTCGGCCTTGCGGTTGAGCTCATTGTTCCTGACGTGATGGGCTTCCAGATTTTCCTGCCAACTGGCCACCTCGGTCTCGGCAGCTTGCATTTCAGTGTCTGCCTCGGTCTCTTCTGCCTGGGCCTTGGCCAATGCCGGCTCAACTTCGGCCAGGCGGCTTGTCAGGTCTTCAACCTGGGCACGATCCAGCACCATGTGCTGTTCCATGTCTTGCAGGGAAGCGGATGTTTCGTCGTACTCTTTCTTCTGCCGCACCTGCATTTCACGATGGTGCTGCACGGTTTGTTCCAGGCGGGCGATATCACTGCCAATGGAATAAAACTCACCCTGCACAACATTCAGCGCTTCTCCGGCAGCTGCCTGTTCCTGGTGGATGGCTTCCATGCGTGCCTCGGCGGCTCGCTGTTCAGCGAGTTGTTCCTGCATCGCGGTTTCCTGGACAGCCAGCCCTGAGCGCCCGTTATCTGCATCCCTTTGCAGGGACGACCATTGCAGGGCCAACAGGTTAGACTCCAGTTCGCGCTGCTCGATCTTTAATTTTTTGTAGCGCTCGGCAGCATTCGCCTGTCGCTTCAAACGATTGAGATGACCACCGATTTCCTCACGCAAGTCGGTCAAGCGATCGAGGTTATCCCGGGTATGCTTGATGCGATTCTCGGTTTCTCTTCTGCGTTCCTTGTAGCGCGAGATACCGGCCGCTTCTTCGAGGTGTGAGCGGACCTCATCCGGACCGGCATCAACCACCTGGGAAATCATGCCCTGTTCAATGATGGAATAGCTCTTTGAACCAAGTCCTGTACCAAGAAACAGGTCCCTGACATCTTTGCGACGACAGCGGGTTCCGTTCAGTGTGTATTGGGAAATGCCTTCGCGGCCAACAATACGTTTGACTGAAATTTCGTTGTAACCGGCAAACTCACCGGCAATTCTGCCGGAGCTATTATCAAAAATGAGTTCTACACTGGCGGTGCCAACCGGCTTGCGACTGCTCGAGCCGGAAAAAATTACATCGGCCATGGACTCGCCCCGCAACACCTTGGCCGAGCCCTCACCCATCACCCAGCGGACCGCGTCAATGATGTTGGATTTTCCGCAACCATTGGGCCCGACGATACCCGTCAGGTTGGTGGGTGCTGTAAATGTGGTCGCATCTACAAAAGATTTGAAGCCAGCAAGCTTGATTGCAGTCAGTCGCATAGATTGAATCTGTGGTCAGAGATGAGTAAAGTGCCCATCCAATTTATGTTATCCGGAGTAAAATTATGGCGACCCAGCCCAGTCGGGAACTGGAACTGTTTCCAAACCCCCAGCCAGAACGTGATTATACCATCCGTATCACAATCCCGGAGTTTACCTGTTTGTGTCCAAAAACCGGTCAACCCGATTTTGCCACCCTGTTGCTTGAGTATATTCCAGACCAGCAATGTGTAGAACTGAAATCTCTGAAAATGTATGTCTGGAGTTTCAGGGACGAGGGTGCTTTTCACGAGGCCGTCACCAACGAAATACTCGATGACCTGGTTAATGCAACAGCTCCAAGGTTCATGCGTTTAAGTGCCGTATTCAATGTACGGGGCGGCATCGACACCACGGTGGTTGCCGAACATCGTGCAGAAGGCTGGCAACCCCCAACGGAAGTTAAACTGCCTTAACCGCAAAAAACTACCCATTACCGGCACCGTCATCCCCGCGCAGGCGGGGATGACGATCCTTTCGCGGGGCTGGTTGTGCCTGCTGCGGGGTGACGGTGCTTCTGCCATGATCAGTGCACCAGACCGCGGATGATATTCCTTCGCGGGAACGGCGGTAATTACAATTCATCGCTGGATACAGCATCGATAGCCAGCGCGTGGATATCGGTTTGCATCATGTCACCCAGGGCCGCATAGACCGCCCGGTGGCGTGCCAGCATATTCATGCCATTAAATTTTGCACTGACGATGGACACGCTGAAGTGACCCAGTCCGCTCTTCGCACCTTCGTGACCGGCATGCTTGTGGCTGTCATCATCAATTTGC
>CALJWY010000281.1 GCA_937974465.1 uncultured Lysobacterales bacterium
CTGCGCGACATAATCTTTAACTTCGCCATGAAAATAAATTTTATGCCCGAACAGCTCCCCCTCCGAGCGCTTATCCAGAAACTTGTGCTCGGTATCCATGAGTTTCACTGCGCCCTTGCGAATAATGGCCAGGCCGGGAGGCGGCGATGAAGAGAAAATCGCTTTACCCTGCGGGAAGTAAGCAACTTCCAGCGTTCGCGCAAGCTGGTGCAAACCATCGGTATCCAGCGAATTGAATGGCTGAAGGGTGTGCAGAAACTCTGCGATGAAACTTATTTCATGATAATTTTTTGGCATGGGCCGAGTTTAAATCCTTAGCGAGGCAAAAAAAAAGGGCCAGTATTAATACTGGCCCTTTAGACTCACAGCTTTAAATCAATGATGTTCTGCTGCTTTTCCTGCACCCATAGGAACACGGATGTCTTCCACGAGATGCTGGATATGCTCTGGTGGTGGGGGCGTAATCTTGGAAACAACATACGCAGAAGCAAAGTTCAACATTGCACCCACGGCGCCAAATGCCTCGGGTGAGATGCCCATGAACCAGTTGTCAGGCGTATTTGCTGCCATTTCCGTTCCCGGAATAAAGAACCAGCCTTTGAACCAGAAAATATATAACAACGTAGATAACAAGCCCACCAACATACCAACGATGGCACCTTTGTCATCCATGTTCTTATTAAAGATACCCATCATCAGGGCTGGGAATATGGAGGATGCCGCAAGACCGAAGGCCAGGGCCACCACCTGCGCTGCAAAGCCGGGTGGATTCATACCCAAATAACCTGCCACAACGATCGCACCCGCCATGGCTAGCCGACTTGCCAGCAACTCTTTCTTCTCCGAAATATCAGGCGCAATCATTCCCTTGATCAGGTCATGGGAAATCGCCGTGGATATGGCGAGAAGCAGGCCGGCAGCGGTTGACAATGCAGCGGCCAGACCACCGGCGGCGACCAACGCAATCACCCAGTTGGGTAACTTGGCAATTTCCGGATTGGCCAGGACCATGATGTCGCGGTCAACCTTGACCATCTCGTTGCCTTGCCAGCCAAAACTGGCGGCTTTAGCGGCAAACGCTTCATTCTTGTCATCGTAGTACTGCACACGGCCGTCGCCATTCTTGTCTTCAAACTTAAGCAAGCCGGTAACTTCCCAGTTTTTAAACCATTCGGGCCTGTCTGCATAAACCATATTTCCGGTGGCTGACCCAACAGGTCCGCTCTGGATGGTTTCCATCAGGTTCAAACGTGCCATTGCGCCAACTGCTGGTGCAGTGGTGTAAAGGATAGCGATGAACACCAGCGCCCAACCCGCAGAAGTACGCGCATCGGCTACTTTAGGCACCGTGAAGAAGCGCATGATAACGTGGGGTAAACCAGCAGTACCGATCATTAGCGAAAGGGTCAATAACACAATGTTCAATGTCGACCACTTCTGCGCCGTATAGGCAACGAACCCAAGGTCTGTGACAATCATATCCAGTTTGTCCAGCAGGGCCACACCTGAACCATCGGCCATCGTGCTACCCAGACCTAATTGCGGTATTGGGTTGCCCGTCAGGTTTAATGCGATAAAGATCGCCGGAACAGTGTAGGCAAATATCAATACGCAATACTGTGCTATCTGCGTATAGGTAATACCTTTCATACCGCCCATTACGGCGTATATAAATACGATCGCCATACCAACGCCAACGCCGGTATGAAAATCAACTTCCAGGAATCGACCGAAAGCTACACCAACGCCTTTCATCTGGCCGATCACATAGGTAATCGAAGCCACAACAAGACATATCACAGCCACCAACCGGGCAGCCTTTGAGTAGTAACGTTCACCGATAAACTCGGATACCGTGAACTTGCCAAACTTACGCAGGTAAGGAGCCAGCAACAAGGCCAGCAAAACATAACCGCCCGTCCAGCCCATCAGATAAACCGATGCATCATATCCCAGGAAGGCAATCAGGCCCGCCATGGAAATAAATGACGCGGCGGACATCCAGTCAGCAGCGGTCGCCATACCATTGGCAATTGGGTGGACACCAGTACCCGCTACGTAAAACTCTTTGGTGGTTCCCGCCCGGGCCCAGATAGCGATGCCGATATATAGCGCAAAGGTCGCGCCGACAACTAAAAAAGTAAGTGTTTTAAGATCCATTATTTTTCTCCCCTACTCTTCATGCACGTTGAATTTTTTGTCGATTTTTCCAATGCGATTTGCATAGAAGAAAATCAGGACCACGAAGATATACATTGAACCTTGTTGGGCAAACCAGAAGCCCAGCTTGTAACCGCCAATACTGATGGCATTAAGCTGATCAACCAGGATAATTCCAAATAGGTACGACACGACGAACCAAATGCTCAGGCAGAATGCCACCAGCTTCAGGTTTGCCTTCCAGTACGCTTGTCTTTGTGTTTGTTCACTCATGGGGTAGCCTCTCTCAGATGGTAAATTCCCGATCGCTATGTTACGTTGAGATCAGAAGCATAACGCCCCTACTTTAGTCGTAGAGTGCGTTTATAACGGTTAATCGATGATTGCAAAACACAATAAGAAATCACGTAACATATGCTTAACCCCCTGAATTTAACACTAATTGTTCTCGCCTACATGGGGTTGCTGTTTACCATTGCGTGGTTTGGTGACAAGCAACGAATTGGCCGTGACCATCGCAAATTCAAGGCCGTCATTTATTCACTATCACTGGCGGTTTACTGCACATCCTGGACCTTCTATGGGGCCGTTGGCAGCGCTGCCACCACCGGCTGGGGGTTCCTGTCCATATACCTCGGACCCATATTGGTGATGTTGCTTGGTTTCGATGTAATACGGCGCATTGCCGAAACCAGCAGAACCCAGCGCATTACATCAATCGCGGATTTCGTTGCCTATAGATATGGACGCAGCCACACCATCGCAGTGTTGGTCACCTGTGCAGCCATTATCGGCGCGGTGCCGTATATCGCTTTGCAACTCAAAGGCATCACAACCAGTATTGATGTTATAAGCAGGGCTACCGGCACCGCATCTACCCTGCCCGACAAACTCCCCCTTTACCTGGCGCTCACACTGGCGGCATTTGCCATGGTATTCGGTACGCGGAACATGGACGCCAGCGAGCATCACCGTGGGCTCATGTGGGCCATTGCTTTCGAATCACTGGTTAAATTACTGGCCTTTGTTGCCATTGGTTTATTCGCAATTTTCGGCGTCTTCAACGGGCTGGAGAACGTTGCACAGACCATGCGCGAAAACGACCAGTACCAGCAATTATTTACTCCCTGGAAATTGCCCGAGGGTTTTGGCATACAGATGGTACTGGCGATGGTCGCGATTCTTTGTCTGCCGCGACAGTTTCATGTCGCCATTGTGGAATTTCGGGATAAAACCGACCTGCGGGTAGCGCGCTGGATATTTCCATTTTACTTAATGATTTTTGCCGCCCTGGTTGTACCCATTGCGCTGGCCGGCCTGACACAATTTGCGGGCCAGGACGTCAACCCGGATACCTATGTTCTCTCGCTGCCTTTGGCTTTTGATCAACCGATATTGACGGTGCTTGCATTCCTCGGCGGTTTCTCAGCTGCAACAGGTATGGTTATCGTCTCAACGGTGGCGCTGGCGATCATGGTCAGCAACGATATCGTAATGCCCTTGTTACTGCGCAGCGGCCTGACGCAAAACCGCGGCGCCCTGGATTTGTCACAAACACTTTTACGGGTCCGGCGGGTTTCCATCCTGCTTCTTGCGCTGGCCGCTTTTGCGTATTACCAGGCGATTGAGGCCGGTGTCCCGTTGGCCTCAATTGGTTTCCTGTCCTTTTCAGCGGCCGCCCAGTTCGCGCCCGCAATGCTCATTGGTATCTACTGGCCACGGGCAAGCAGAACCGGAGCTATCTGGGGCCTGTCTGTGGGTGTGACCTGCTGGGTTGTCTGGTTGCTACTACCCTCGTTCACGGCGTTTGGGTGGCTGAGAGGCTTATTGGCCATCATCCCATCGGTCAGCTTCAACCAGGGTGCAATGTATTCATTGCTTTTGAATACCATGGCGATCATTTTTGTCTCATTGCTAAAACCTGACAAGCAATCTTCTGGGAATCCGGACGGCATTGACACCAGTCTCAACGGGATGATCACGTTGCAAGAACTGGAATCCATTATTGGTCGTTTCCTGGGACTTAGTGAGACCCGGAAAGCACTCGCCAATCACCTGGGTTTAAAAACCCTGCAACCTGCCGCATTGGCTACACCCAAAA
>CALJWY010000282.1 GCA_937974465.1 uncultured Lysobacterales bacterium
AACTAAAAAAACCGGTGAAAGTATGCATGAATATGTTGATATACAAGGAGAATGATGGTGGGCACGACTGGGATCGAACCAGTGACTCCTGCCATGTCAAGGCAGTGCTCTACCGCTGAGCTACGCGCCCCCAATAAACCAAGCCTGGCAAGCACTAAACCTATGTGATCACCAAGGGCGCGCAAGATACCACATGCGAGCCCGGGTACTCAACCATTTAGTCACTGCCACTGACCCCAAAACCGAAAGCCCACAAAAGGCAAAGACATCCCCGCGCACAATTTTCACGGCAAGCACCGTCATCCCCGCAAAGGCGGGACCTCACAACATCAACCACAATTCGCCATACGCACCGTCATCCCCGCGCAGGCGGGACCTTCTAACATCAACCACAATTCGCCATACACACCGTCATCCCCGCGCAGGCGGGGATCTCGTTCCGTTTTCCGGATTGTGTAAAAAAGCGGTCAATTCAATAACGCGACAGCTTTAGGAGATCCCCGCCTGCGCGGGGATGACGTTCCATTTAGCCTCGGTATGCCGGCGCTTTCTCTTGGGTATGCCTGTGCTTTTTGTTTGGGTATGCCGGTGCTTTTTGTTTGGGGATGATGGTGCTTTTTGTTTGGAGGTGACCGGACAATTCTTCAGGTTGTCGTAAGTCCCAAGAAAACACTTTCAGACAGGCCTGCTGATGGTCATAATAAAACCAGAAAACAACCCGCAACCAGAAAAGCAAACTGATAAAGTAACTCCATGCCCCAACCTTTCGTCCACCTGCACCTGCATACTGAATTTTCACTGGTAGACAGCACACTTCGTCTCAAACCGATGGTGAAGCGCGCTCGCGAACTGGGCATGCCCGCGCTGGCTGTTACCGATCAGTTCAATATGTTCGCCCTGGTCAAGTTTTACCGGGCCGCGGTAGCCGAGGGTATCAAGCCTGTCATCGGCGCCGATGTATTGATCAACAGCCCCGACGAACCCGACCACGCCACTGGCCTGGTATTGCTTTGCCAAAACCGCACGGGTTACCTGAACCTTTGCCAGTTGCTTAGCAAAGGCTACCAGGATGGCCAGTATCATGGTGTTCCATACCTGCGCCGCCAGTGGATCAGTGAGCATGCGGAGGGACTGATCGCCCTCTCAGGTGGTCGTAGCGGCGACGTGGGGCAGGCGTTGGTCAACAACCACCCCAACAAGGCACGCCAGTTCGCCAAAGCCTGGATGAAGGATTTCCCCGGACGCTACTACATAGAACTGCAACGCACGGGCCGCGAACAGGAAAATCGCCATGAGCGTCATGCCCTGCAACTGGCGGCTGACCTGGGGCTTCCGGTCGTTGCCAGCAATGATGTCAGGTTTTTGGACCGGGAAGACTTCTCTGCACACGAGGCCAAGGTTTGCATTCATGATGGCCGCTTGCTTTCCGACAAACGCCGCGAGGTGCGCTACTCGGAAGAACAGTACCTGAAAAGCCCGCTGGAAATGGCCGAGTTATTCGCCGATCTGCCCGAGGCGCTGGAGAACGCGGCGGAACTCGCCAAGCGTTGTAACCTGGAACTGAAATTCGGCGACTATTACCTGCCGGATTTTCCAACCCCGGATGGCGAAAGCGTAGAGGACTTTCTTAAAAAGGCCTCCCTGGAAGGCCTGACAGAACGTTTGAACACACGCGGACTCGCGCAGGAATATACCGATGATGATTATCGCGAGCGCTTAGATCTCGAGCTGGGCGTGATCAATGGCATGGGCTTCCCGGGCTACTTCCTGATTGTTGCCGACTTTATCCGCTGGGCAAAAAACAATGACATTCCAGTGGGCCCGGGACGCGGTTCCGGAGCCGGCTCACTGGTGGCTTATGCACTCGAGATCACCGATCTTGACCCGCTTCAGTATGATTTACTTTTCGAGCGCTTCCTGAACCCGGAACGAATTTCCATGCCCGACTTTGATGTCGATTTCTGCATGGAAAAACGTGACCTGGTGATCAATTATGTGGCCGAGAGATACGGCCGCGACCAGGTCGCGCAGATCATCACTTATGGCACCATGGCGGCCAAGGCGGCGGTGCGTGATTGCGGCCGTGTACTGGGTGATGGCTATGGCTTTGTCGATGGTATCGCCAAGCTGGTGCCTATGGATCTTGGCATGACCCTGACCAAGGCGCTCGAACAGGAACCTGAACTCAAGCGCCGTTACGATGAAGAAGAGGATACCCGCGCGCTACTGGACCTTGCCATGTCACTGGAAGGGCTGACGCGCAACGCGGGTAAGCATGCCGGAGGCTTGGTCATCGCGCCTTCCCCGCTTACCGACTTCACCCCCTTGTTCTGTGAATCCGGTGGCGGCAACGTGGTCACCCAGTTTGACAAGGACGACGTAGAGACCATCGGCCTGGTCAAATTCGACTTCCTCGGTTTGCGCACGCTCACGATTATTGACTGGGCTTTAAAGGCGATCAACCAACAGCTTGTTGCCGAAAACAAGGAACCGATCGACCTCGATGACCTGCCGCTGGATGATCCGGCCACCTTTGCCCTGCTGCAGGCTTGTCAAACGACGGCTGTCTTTCAGCTTGAGTCGCGTGGCATGAAAGACCTGATTGGCAAACTCAAGCCGGACAATTTCAACGAGGTCATCGCCCTGATGGCGCTGTTCCGGCCGGGTCCACTAGAGTCCGGCATGGTGACGACCTATACCGATGTAAAGAACGGACGTGCAGTTGCCAGCTATCCACATGATGATATTGAACCCATACTGAAACCCACCTATGGCGTTATCCTGTACCAGGAGCAGGTGATGCAGATCGCCCAGGTATTGGCGGGCTTTACCCTCGGTGATGCTGACATCCTGCGTCGGGCCATGGGTAAGAAAAAAGCCTCCGAGATGGCCAAGCAGCGACTGGTGTTTGTGGATGGCGCATCCAAACGTGGAGTCACCGACGAACTGGCCAATTACATTTTTGATCAAATGGAAACATTTGCCGGTTATGGCTTCAACAAGTCCCACTCCGCTGCCTATGCCCTGATTGCCTACCAGACAGCATGGTTGAAAGCGCATTTTCCGGCTGCCTTCATGGCGGCAGTTTTATCCGCCGACATGGACAATACAGACAAGATCGCGGACCTCGTTCGCGAATGCAGGAAGATGAACCTGGAAATTTTGCCACCGGACATCAATTCGTCCGCATATGCATTCAAAAATATGGACCCGACATCCATTCGCTATGGACTGGGTGCGATAAAGGGCATCGGCAATGCTGCGATCGACCTGATCGTGCAGGAAAGGGACAGCGAGGGGGATTACACCAGCCTGGTAGATTTCTGCAATCGCATGGATCTGAAAAAAGCCAACAAGCGCGCCATGGAGACACTGGTTCGATCCGGTGCAATGGATTCACTGGATCCAGACCACAACCGTGCCAGGCTATTACACGACCTGCCCCGCAGCATGCATGCTGCCGAGCAGACACAACGCGACCAGGAAGCCGGCCAAACAGACATGTTTGGTACCTTGCAGCCTGCCAGGGCCACTGAGGAGCCAGAGCTTTCTGATATTAAGCCCTGGCCTGAATTACTGCGACTGCAGGCTGAAAAAGACTCTCTTGGCCTGTATCTGACTGGCCACCCGATCGAAGTTCACCTCGGGGACATCAAAAATTTCACCTCGTGTATCCTGGAAGATGTTGCTAAATGGGTTCCGAAAGAAAACCAAAACCGGCGTGGTGTCGCAATGACTCTCGGGGTACTGGTTACCCCTTTGCGTCGCCGAACACCCAGGGGTCACTTTATTGCCGTAGAAGACCACAGTGGCCGGGTTGACCTATTTCTCTCCAATGAAGCCTTTGCCACCTATGCCGACCTGCTGGAAAAAGATGCCATTGTCATTATTGAAGGCAGTGTCGTATCCGATGATTTCACCGGCAGTTACCGGATCACCGCCAACCACATAATGTCGCTGGCCGACGCCAAGTCGCGCTTTGCCACGGGTGTCAACATCGCGATTTCCGGACCCGATGAGCAAATATGCAAGGTATTAACTTCGACCTTCAGCCCTTACAGAAACGGCTCCGCGCCGGTATTTCTGCATTACAGGAATACACGCGCCAGGGTTTGTCTTGAATTGGGGCGGGATTGGCAGGTCAAACCCAGTGCAGAACTGATTGCGGCCTTGAATGAACTGGATGAGGTCAAGAAAGCGGGTTTACGTTACTAAACCTTTAGCAACCTGATTTATAACCCGGGGGCATTCAGCCCCTGGCAGAACTGTATCTCCGGTAGAGGATTTTTACCCGCCTCACATACTCGCGGGTCTCCTTGTAGGGTGGAATCCCGCCATGCCGGTTCACTGCTCCGGCGCCCGCGTTATAGGCGGCAGCAGCCAACTCTATATTCTGATCAAATTGATTCAACAGCCGGGACAGGTACAGCGTGCCACCCTCGATATTACTGAGCGGATCGAATACGTCAGCAATCTGTAACTCCTCCTGTGTCGCGGGCATCAACTGCATCAGGCCCTGGGCGCCCTTGGGGGACAGCGCATCCGGTTGGTAGGCGGACTCGGCGTGAATAATTGCCCGGATCAGCGCATCGTCCACCAGAAATACTTCGGCAGCGGACCGGATCTCATCCTCAAAAGCCGACCGGTTCAGAGGTATTTTTTCCCAATCAAGCTGGTTGCAGCTTGGGTCTGAGGCATAACAGGGAAAAGAAAAGGTCCTGACATTCTTCTGTCCCACCGGTTTGACATTGGTGTAATGAACAATGCCATCCTTATCAGTGAACTTATACATTTCTGCATATAACGGCTGTGTGCATGCCATACATGCAAACAATACGACAGCGGTGATCCAGACTAGCCTGTAATGCATATATTCCACTTCTCTATCGATCTTTTTGATTATGGCATAAACCGGTTTACCAATCGAAAACGACAGGAATGTTCTATATTGAGCAGGCGCCCCGGCCATGTTTTTCGAGGTAGCGCTGGTGATACTCCTCGGCACGCCAGAATGGCATGGCCGGTTCTACCTCGGTAACCACCGGTTGCGGCCATCGACCCGACTGGTCCAGGTTAGTGATGAACTGCTTTGCGGCAGCCGCCTGCTCGGCAGAATGAAAAAACACAACCGACCGGTACTGGCTACCAATGTCCGGACCCTGGCGATTCAAGGTCGTCGGGTTGTGCATCTCAAAAAACCTGGCCAGCAAAGCCTCGAAACTCACCTGTTCAGGGTTGTAACGCAGCTGCACAACCTCGGCATGACCGGTGGTGCCAGAGCAAACCGCCTCGTAACCCGGGTCTGAAACATCCCCACCCATATAGCCGGACGCTGCGTCCAGCACACCATCCATCTCGCGAAAGCGGGCTTCTACGCCCCAAAAACAGCCGGCGCCAAAGGTGGCAAGTTGTGTCGATTCAATCATTGTCAGTTCCTTTTTTCCTTTTTCCCTTGACCCTCATCATACCTTCCTGGATGGTACTTGCGACCAGTCTTCCGTCACGATCGTAGATCAAGCCGCGTGCCAGTCCCCTGCCGCCGCTGCTGCTCGGACTGTCGGTTGAGTACAGCAGCCATTCATCCACGCGCACCGGTCGGTGGAACCACATACCATGATCAAGACTGGCCATCGTCAGGTCATCCTGAATAAAAGAGATGCCATGCGGCAGGGTTGCTGTTCCAACCAGGTAAAAATCCGACGCATAGGCCAGCAGAGCCCGATGCATCATCGGCGAGACGTCGATTTTCTCCCTGAGACGAAACCAGATATTGGAAAAAGGAGCTTGGGGGCTGGGCTTAAAGACATCAGACTTCTGCACCGGGCGAAAATCAAACGGGCCGGTGCGGGTAAACCAGCGCCGCAATAGGCGCGGCATCTTTTCAAGCCGATCCTGCGGAACATCACTTTCTGAAGCCAGGGTATCCGGCGCCGGCACTTCAGGCATTTCAAATTGATGATCCAGGCCTTCCTGCTCCAGTTGAAAGGACGCGGCCAAGGTGAATATCGGGCGGCCATGCTGAATTGCCACGACCCGCCGCGATTTAAAACTTCGACCGTCACGATTTCGGTCCACGTTATAAACAATCGGCGAACTGGCGTCACCCGCACGCAGGAAGTAGGCATGCAGGGAGTGGATGCAACCCTCATCAACAGTGCGGCTGGCGGCAATGACACTTTGTGCCAGAACCTGTCCGCCAAATACCCGTGGCGTTCCGATATCACGGCTTTCACCACGAAACAGATTGACCTCCAGCGGCTCCAACTCCAACAAGTGGAGGAGTTCTTCAACAGTATTGTTTGAATAGGCCATGGCTTGGTTTGTCGTATCCCAAAGACTTAACAGTTTATATCAATCTCCGATGCCGGGGCAGACCCATTGGGCACCCAATTATTCTGCCAGCGACCGCGCACTGTGACACAATATTGGTTTGACAAGACACTCGGGCGGGCCTGGGCAACATGAAATCCGAACACAGTTTTCTCTGGCATGATTACGAAACCTTTGGCGCCCATCCACGGCTGGACAGGCCAGCGCAATTCGCCGCCATTCGAACCGATACAGACCTGCAGCCCATCGGTGAGCCAATCAACCACTATTGCCAGCCGCCGCTGGACGTTTTCCCCCACCCTGTAGCCTGCCTGATCACTGGGATAACACCGCAGGAGGCTCAAAAGAAGGGTTTGACTGAAGCCAGTTTTGCAGCCGCGATCCACGCAGAAATGATGGAGCCGGGCACCTGTTCGGCGGGCTACAACAGCATTCATTTCGATGATGAATTCAGTCGCAACCTGTTCTACCGGAATTTCTATGATCCCTATGAGCGCGAGTACAAGAACGATAATTCACGCTGGGATCTGATCGACCTGGCGCGGATGTGTTACGCATTGCGGCCCGATGGTATCGAATGGCCCGAACATGAACCCGGCAGGCCGAGCTTCAAGCTTGAGCACCTGAGTGAAGCCAACCAAATTGAGCACCTTGGCGCCCATGAGGCGTTGTCAGATGTCGTCGCCACAATTGGCCTGGCCCGCCTGATCAAGACCAGTCAGCCACGCCTGTTTGAGTGGGCCCTCAGGATGCGTGACCAACATCAGGTGATGAAACTGCTCGGTACCGTCAACCCTGAACCGCTACTGCACACATCGTCCCGTATCCCGGCCACACGTGGCTGCACCAGCCTGGTATTGCCACTGGCAATTTACCCGGACCGGAAGAAATCGGTCATCGTCTGCGACCTGATGCAGGACCCCGAAGCCCTGTTAAACCTCTCTGCAGAGGAAATATCGGATCGTTTATTCACGCCTGGCAACGACCTTCCGGAGGGCGTTGAGCGCATTGCGCTAAAGGCTATTCATACCAATCATGTCCCCATGATTGCACCCGCGGCGACTTTGAAGGGTGTCGACTTTGAACGCATTGGACTCGATCCAGAGCGCTGCTTTGAACACGCAGATCAATTGGCCCGAGCACTTCCGCAGGTTCGCAATAAAGTCATGGATGTATTCAAGCCCTACCCGCCTGGCACGGAGACTGATCCGGACCAAATGATATACAGCGGCGGTTTTTTCTCATCCCATGACCGAAAACTGATGGATGACATCCGCCGCCTGGAACCCGTTGAACTGCCGCAAAAGAAATGGTCCTTTAAAGACAACCGGCTGGCGGAAATGCTGTTTCGTTACCGGGCTCGAAATTTCCCCAACACGCTGAGTGCAGAGGAAAATGAACGCTGGCAAAGACAACGCCTGGCAAGGCTTATGCAACCCGCCAATGACGGCCAACTGGACGCGCAAAAGTTTGCGCTTGAAATTGCATCTGCAAGGGACCTGCACCCGGGTGATGGCCGGGCGCAAAACATACTTGATCAACTGGAAGCGTGGGGCAGACAATTAAGTAGTCCGATTTAGCGTAGGCAAAAACTTCAAATCAATGACTTATCGCACCTTTCTAGATTTGATTCGAATAATTTATGCACAAGTTGCTGATAGTTGGTGTGACGCTTTTATGACAATCAATTCATGCCAACAACGATCAGAACACTATCTCTATCTATCTGATATTAAAGTATTTTTTTGAGTTGTTCAATTTTTGATCAATCTGGAGACGGACGCGGACTGACTACCGGCCCGCAAGCTTACACACAGAGTTATCCACAGCTTTTGTGGATAACCTAGTCAAGCTGCATTCACACGTTGCTGAACTGACCTGGTACTGCAATCCAGAGCCCTTTTATGACCACCGGTTGAACGAATTAACCGACGCCTGGCAGACGGTGAAACAAACTCCACATGAGTCCCGTCTGAAAACTGTAACATCCAGATTCTATGGGGATCACTGCCCTCTCCGGCTGTTGCCACGACACCGGTAATTGTCTTGCCTACCAACTGAAAATCTTTATTCATTTGTACATCTCCCAAGTAGTTGATGGTCATTAAAACAAATACGATTCTCAAATCATGAGAGGCGGAAAAAATTAATTTTCCACACCGCGATTTCTTACAGCACATTGGGTCAATCACCACTTCAAAATACCGCCCATGCTTCCCTAAGCTGAAATGGTCTTGCTTCGGCCGGACAGGCAATCGCCATATTTCTTTTTATTAACGAGGGAAAAGTATGAAATCAATCAACCTGAAATCATTAATGACACTACTGCTGACAGGCTTTTTTTCGATTTGGGCCTGGGCCGCTCAGCCGGTCAACGTCAATGCTGCCAGTGCAGAAGAACTGTCCGAATCACTCAAGGGTGTGGGTATGAGCAAGGCGCAAGCCATTGTTAAGTACCGCAATGAGAACGGTCAATTTAAGCACGTGGACGAACTGGTTAACGTCAAGGGAATCGGTATCCGCACCGTCGACATCAATCGCGAGTTTATTCTGTTGGATAACAGCGAGCTCGCTTCCAGTAAATAGTTGGTAGTTGCTGCAGTACAGCCCGCGCACAAAGTTGTGCGGGCTGCTTCAGTCCAGCTGTAAACGACTGCCAAACGCGTGGGCAAGCGTAGACTGATCCGTGTATTCGAGTTCACCGCCTAGCGGCACACCATGGGCAATTCGGGTTATGCGGATCGCGTGCTTTTTAGCCATCCGCTGCAGGTAATAGGATGTTGCTTCACCTTCTACCGTCGGATTGGTTGCGATAATCATTTCTTGTGGTGTGTTGGTCTCCAGAAGCTCAGCCAGTTGATCAAGACCCAGCTCGGCCGGACCGATACCGTCCAGCGGCGACAGGCGCCCAAGCAATACAAAGTAGCGGCCCTTGTAAGCTGTCGCCTGCTCAATCGCCAGCACGTCGACCGGTGATTCAACAACACATAAAAGCGACTGGTCACGCCGGGGACTTGCGCACACGGAACAGATCTCAAGTTCCGTCAAATCCCTGCATTGCTTGCATCTGCCTATGTTGTGCATGGCGCTTTCAAGAACCGAAGCCAGTTGCAAACCACCCTCGCGATTTCGTTCAAGCAGATGTAATGCCATACGCTGCGCGGACTTTGGCCCTACACCGGGCAGACAGCGCAGGGATTCGACCAGCTGGTTTAATAGTGGCTCAGATGACATATGGCTAGAAAGGTAGTTTGAATCCCGGTGGCATTTTCATACCCTGGGTCAGACCCGACATCTGTTGCTCCGAGGCTTCCTTGATCCGGTTGACCGCATCATTGGTGGCCGCCGTCACCAGGTCTTCCAGCATTTCCATGTCATCACTCAACGAGGGGTCAATGGTGACGCGCTTGACCGCATGCTGGCCATTCATCACTACACTCACCATGCCTCCGCCGGCCTGGCCGGTTACTTCAAGGTTGGCCAGTTCTTCCTGTGCCTTTTGCATTTCCTGTTGCATCTTTTGAGCCTGTTGCATCAGGCCAGCGATATTACCTTTCATCATAATTTCCTATTGAATTGGTTGAATCGAATCCGGTACAACTTTTGCACCGAATTTTTCCTTTATCTCCTGCACCGTTGCATCTTCCTGGATGGCCCGTTCCGCATCACCCGCAAGGCTTACCTCGGTGCGTTCAACTGCAGCGGCCACGGAGTCCAGTGGCTTGGACGCCACATGTAAATCCAGCAAAACCTCACGGCCGAGGTGGGCTGCAAGTGCTGCCTGCAGACTTTGCACTACGCTTTCTGAACCCAGGTTTTGCAGGGTGTCCGGAACCAGGAATTGCCAGCGCAATTTGCCTGTTGATTCGAGTTGCATGTTGCGCGCGAGTTCCCTGGCCGCGCCATTTAATTCAAGGCTTTCTTGCAAAACGGACCAATCGGGCTCTTCATCTTCTGCCGCGATTATCCGTGTTTTATTTTCAGGCATTTCTGTTGTAGCGGGTTTGGCATCGACAGACCGGGTCTCAACAGCTTTGGTTTCAGCGGGCCTGGCTTCAAGGGGTTTGGCCGATCCTGTGCCCACCATGGCCTCAAACGCAGCCTTGGCCGCCTCAGCTGGGGAATGGCCTGTGCTGTCTGTCTGACCTGTCTCTGCCTGGTCAGCCTGGCCTTGTGCGGCACCGCCCGGATTGTTAGTTGCAGAGCCGGCAGGCCTTGCCGCTGCTGGTGACGAAACGGATTCCGAGCTGCCGGTTTGTGTGGGCCGAAAAGCCAGCATCCGCAACAGGGTCATTTCAAGGCCGGTGCGCGGGTTGGGCGCCAAACCCAGATCCCTGCGGCCGGAAATGGCAATCTGGTAATAGAGTTGTGCATCCTCGGGCGTGATATTGTTTGCGTGCTCTACCAGTGACTCCCAGTCGGCGCGCTCCGGATCCTGAAAGCCGGGTGCTGCATGGATCAGGGCAATTCGGTGCATCGCTTCAGCCAGCTCATCCAGGGCTGACTCCAGGTTGCGGGATTGCACCACCAGGTCATTGACAATCTCCATCAGTGCGCCGGCGTCAGCACGGCCAAGCGCTTCGATGATGGCGGCAATATGTGCATGATCGATGCTGCCCAGCATACTGGCCACCTCATCGTCCCGCAGGCTTCCCCCGCCATATGCAATCGCCTGGTCAAGCAAGCTAAGGCCATCGCGCATACTGCCATCGGCTGCACGTGCAATCCGCATGATGGCAGATTCATCGGCTTCAACTGATTCTGTTTGCAGAATCTTCTCCAGGTGCCCGGCAATCTGGTCAGGCAACAGGCGTGTCAGGCTAAAGCGCAGGCAACGGGACAATATGGTGATTGGCAGTTTCTGCGGGTCGGTCGTAGCCAACACGAACTTGACATGTGGTGGCGGCTCTTCAAGCGTCTTTAACAAAGCATTGAAGCTGTGCCCGGAAAGCATGTGGACTTCATCGATGATATAGACCTTGTAGCGTCCCCTCGAAGGTGTGTACTGGACTGTCTCCAGCATCTCCCGGGTATCATCCACCTTGGTTTTCGAGGCGGCATCAATTTCAAGCATGTCAACAAAGCGACCTTCATCAAGATCGACACAACTGCCACAAACGCCACATGGCGTGGAAGAAACGCCCTCCTCGCAATTCAGGCACTTGGCCAAAATCCTGGCAATGGTGGTCTTGCCAACACCGCGGGTACCGGTTAACAGAAAGGCGTGGTGAACACGATCCTGGTCCAATCCATTGACCAGCGCCTGGACAACATGCTCCTGGCCCACGAGGTCAGCAAATGTCCGCGGACGCCATTTACGTGCCAATACCTGGTAACTCATACGAGACCCTTTGCCCCACTCATGGATGATTCAAAATTTTTCACCGAAACCGCCTGGTTAGCAACAGTATGGTAACTATAGCAGAAGGAATGGTGGCGGCCCCTGCCCACCGTTCCCCGGCGCCCGAGTCTGCTGTTGCCGCTGCTCCCTTCCGGGCCTGACGGGGTTCACAACATATCGTCGCGGGGAGGCCAACAGGGACCACCATTGATCCGCAAAATTGATAACTCAAAGCTGCGGGAACGGAATTGTGCCGGAAGCCCAGCCGGGGTTCAATCATTCCATCCTGTTTTTTTAAAATAGTGTTCAATATCTACAAATCAATTGCACGCAAACCTTCCTATTCTGGTTGTCTCAATAAGCTGCAAAGGCGACAATAAGCGGTTTTAAAATCTGGATTGATATGCCAACACAACGCCACATCCACTTGCAGCGTCTTGAAGCTGAAAGCATCCGCATCATGCGCCAGGTTGCAACCGATTTTGAGCGACCGGTACTGATGTATTCCGTCGGTAAAGACTCATCGGTGCTTCTGCATTTGGCAATGAAAGCTTTCTATCCCGCAAAGCCGCCTTTTCCATTGCTTCATGTTGACACGACATTCAAGTTCAGGGAGATGATTAAATTCCGCGACGACACTGCAGAGCGCCTCGGGCTGGAATTGATCGTACATACCAATCCAGATGGACTGGCTGCCAATATTAATCCCTTCACCCACGGCAGTTCCCGCTATACCGACATCATGAAAACCGTGGCGCTCAAGCAGGCCTTGAATGCCGGCAAATACGATGCGGCGATCGGTGGTGCGCGCAGGGATGAAGAGAAGTCCCGTGCCAAGGAACGGGTATTTTCGCACCGCTCGGGAGATCATGTCTGGGATCCAAAAAACCAGCGCCCGGAACTCTGGTCCCTGTTCAACACGCGGATCAACCCCGGGGAAAACATGCGTGTTTTCCCATTATCCAACTGGACCGAAACCGACATCTGGGCATACATTTACCTGGAAAATATTCCGATGTCAGAATTATATCTCGCAAAAGAAAGACCGGTGGTTCAGCGTGACGGGCAGTTGTTTATGCTGGATGACGATCGCTTTCCGCTGGAAGAAGGCGAGCAACCTGAAATGCGCTCTATCCGCTTCAGGACACTGGGCTGCTACCCATTGACAGCGGCAATCGAGTCCACTGCCAGTACGCTCGCCGAGGTCATTCTTGAGATGCGCTCCACCCATACATCGGAGCGCTCAGGCAGGGTGATCGACAAGGACCAGGCTGCTTCGATGGAGAAAAAGAAAAAAGAGGGGTACTTCTGATGTCTGTGGCTGACAATGCAAAACTCGATATGCAGCAGTTTATAGAGATGGAAAGCTCGAAAAGCATGCTCAAATTCATCACCTGCGGCAGCGTGGATGATGGCAAGAGCACACTCATCGGCCGGCTCCTTTATGATTCCCAACTACTCTACGATGACCAGTTGGTAGAACTTAAAAGAGATAGCAAAGGCCGGGCCTCCACGGAGGAGGACATTGATTTCTCCCTGTTGGTTGACGGTCTCGCAGCGGAACGGGAACAGGGTATTACGATCGATGTAGCCTACCGCTTCTTCTCCACGACAAAGCGTAAGTTTATTGTCGCTGACACACCCGGCCATGAGCAGTACACCCGCAATATGGCCACCGGCGCTTCAACCGCAGAAGCGGCGATCCTGTTGATCGATGCGCGACTCGGCGTATCCACGCAAACCCGTCGCCACGCCTATATCCTCTCGCTGGTCGGCGTGAAGTATGTTCTGTTGGCGGTCAACAAGATTGACCTGAAGGACTATTCCCAGCAATTATTCAAAGATATCGTTGCGGAATTTAAATTATTTGCTGAAAACCTCAGCTTCAAGCAAATTGACGCCATACCTATTTCAGCGCTAAAAGGGGATAACATTACCTCGAGGAGCGAACGTATGCCCTGGTATGAAGGCCAGCCATTGATGACCTACCTGGAAACCCTGGATCCACAGAGAGAGGATTCGGTTCAGTTCCGCTTCCCGGTTCAACGTGTCACACGCCCGGATCTGAATTTCCGTGGTTATGCCGGCACCCTGGCCGGTGGTGAAGTTGCAGTCGGCGATGAAGTCATGGTGGCAGCCTCGCTCAAACGCAGCCGGGTCAAACGCATCGTAACCATGGATGGCGACCTGCAAAAGGCGGGCAAAGGCGAAGCGGTAACCCTAACCCTGGAAGATGAAATCGACATCAGCCAGGGAGATGTTCTGCATACACCGGGCCAACCGCTGGAGCGCAGCAACCAGTTCCAGGCACACCTGATCTGGATGCACGAAGATCCGATGCTGCCTGAACGCAGCTACATGATGAAAATTGGCACACAGACGACATCCGTCCAGATCACCGATCTTAAATATGCTGTCAATATCAACACATCGGAACACCTGCCGGCCAACAAGATTGAATTGAATGAAATAGCCGTTTGCAACTTCGCAACCGCCCAGGCCATTGCATTTGATGCCTATGCCGACAACCCGGAAACCGGTTCCTTCATACTGATCGATCGTATCAGCAACAATACCGTGGGCGCCGGCATGATTGACTTCGGCTTGCACAGGGGACAAAACCTGTCCTGGCAATCCTTCGAAATCAACCGCCAGTCCCGCGCCAGGATGAAGCACCAGAAACCGGCCGTTATATGGTTCACCGGTCTCTCTGCCTCGGGCAAATCCACCATTGCAGATATCCTTGAGCAGAAACTGGCTGCACAAAACCGCCACACCTACCTGCTTGATGGCGATAATTTCCGCCATGGTCTGAACAAGGATCTGGGCTTCACCGATGCTGACCGCGTGGAAAACATCCGCAGGGTTGCAGAAGTTGCGCGCTTAATGGCCGATTCGGGCCTGATCGTTATGACCGCCTTTATCTCTCCATTCAGACGTGAGCGCAGGATGGCCAAGGACATCGCAGGGGATATTGATTTCAT
>CALJWY010000283.1 GCA_937974465.1 uncultured Lysobacterales bacterium
TGCCCATCCAGCAATATCTGGCCCTGGTTGTAGGCATAAAAACGCGGTAACAGGCCAGCCAGCGTGGTCTTGCCACTGCCACTGTGCCCGACCAGTGCCGTCACACTGCCGGCAGGAAAACGCAAACTGATGTCTGCAAGCACTGCTTGCTCGCCACCTTCATAGCTAAAACCTACATTTTTGAATTCAATTTCACCAACCGCGCGGTCCACGGTATAGCTGCCGGTATCCTCTTCTTTATCGCTGTCTATAACGATAAAGATGCTTTCCGCTGCCGCAATACCCTTTTGCATTTGCGACTGCACCGTGGTCAGGCGTTTCAACGGCGGAATGGTCGCAACCATGGCGAAAAATATCGAGGTAAAGGTACCGGCCGTGATCTGGTCCAGCATCGCGGGCCGGGTTGCAATCAACATGAGGGTAACCATCGCCAGTCCCGCGGCCAGTTGCACCATCGACGAACTGAGCATATGCGTGGCAACCATACGCATGTGCAAGCGGCGCGTGCGCTCGTTGACGCGCTCGAAACGGACCTTTTCAGTATCCTGGCCCTGGAATACCTTGACCACGCGCTGGCCGATCACGGCCTCCTCCGTCACGTGGGCAACATCCCCCATCGAGTCCTGGATTCTGCGGCTTATCTTGCGGAACTTACTACTGATAACGGTCACGACCAGGGCAACCACCGGAACCAGCAGCAGCAGAACGGCCGTCAGGCGAACATTGATGCTGAGCATCACGATAACCAGGTAAATGAGCAACATGATATCGCGAAAAGCAGATATGACCGCCTTGGTCGCCGCGTGCGCAACCTGTTCACTGTTATAGGCCAGTTTTGAAATCAACTGACCGGCAGAATTCTTGTCGTAAAAAGTCGCCGGCAGGTGCAGATAACTGGCAAACAACTCCTTGCGCAGGTCAGCCACGACTCGCCGCCCTGTCCATTCCATCCCGTAGGCACCGGAAAAATGCCCCAAGATACGCAACAACACGACGGCCAGGATTCCGGCCGCCAACCACAAACCATACTCGGCATCCTTGGCAACAAACACCCTGTCTATGAGCGGCTCAACAAACCTGATAAACACAGCCTGCATGGCGGCATCCAGGCTGACGCCGATAACCCCGATGGCAAACATCCACCAGTATTTCCGCGTGTAACCCCAAAGACGTTTATAGACTTCGCCGGGTGTGAACACTGCTTGCCCGGTCATTCGTCTTCCGTGACCCGTTCGGTGGCGATGGACAGGCGGCTGAAACCAAGTTGTGCGGTGACATCCATTGCGGTGACAACGAAATGATGAGGGGTTTGGGCATCAGCTCTCAAAATGATGGGGATATCACGGTTCTCACCAGCGGCCTCGTTGAATGCTGCCCGCAAAGTAGATGGTTTGCCATCCACCAGTTGGCGATCGTTAAGGTAGTAAAGACCGTTGGGATCAATGACCAGCTCAAAACTGTTGGGCTGGTCCTCGGGAACGGCCACGTTCTTTGCCTCGGGCAGATCCACTTTCAACACAGCCTGGCGTTCAAATGTCGTGCTGACCATAAAAAATATCAACAACAGGAAAACCACGTCAATCAGACTGGTCATGTTGATTTCAGGGTCTTCGGGTCTGGTTGAGCTCAGCTGCACGCCCTACTCCCCTGGAATTGCGTGTTCTGATGCTTTTACATGGCCGCGTTCGATGCAATCAATCAGGCTGATGGCCTTCTCCTCCATCGAAATCACGTATTCAGCGACCATGCCGCGGAAAAACCGGTAGAAAAAATAACTGGGTATGGCAACTGTCAAACCGGCTGCGGTGGTAATCAGGGCCTGTGAAATACCGCCAGCCAGGACGTTGGCATCACCGACACCGGAAATCATGATGGCGGAAAAAACCTTGATCATGCCGATCACGGTACCCAATAGACCCAAAAGCGGCGATATGCCGGCAATGGTGCCCAGGGTGTTCAAAAAGCGCTCCAGGTCATGCACGACGTGACGCCCGGTATCCTCAACCGCCTCCTTGATGACATCTCTCGAACGCTTGCGATTGACCAGCGCGGAAGCATAGATTCGCCCCAGCGGCGAGCCGCTGCGCAATTGGGCGAAATGCCGCTGGTCCAGTTCGTGTCTCGCCGCCCAGTCTTCCACCGTAGCACCAAGCCCTTCCGGTGTTACCTTGCTCTTACGCAAGGTCCAGAATCTCTCGATAATAATTGCCACAGCCAGAGTTGAGCAGAGCAGGATAGGAGCCATCAGCCAGCCACCTGCAATAATAATTTCCAGCACGAAGTTTCACTCCTTTGATTATTGCTGTTGCGAATAATACCTTATGTACAGGGTGTACGATACTTCGCGGTGGGGTGAGAGCATGTTTGACGGCAAGCCTCTCAGGCGTGCTCCCGGATCAAAATCCTCATCATCAAATTGGTTCGGAAGCGTCTCCCGTCTGCTGCCCTGCCTCACCCGTCAAGCGGGCATAATTCGCCTGGCGGCCAACGCCAAATTGCCCTGCGGGCTAACCGTGCAGACTCAACCCGGAGACCGGTGCCCGGGTTTGCCGTGACCCTGATTCCACCACATTGCGCTGTATTCAGTACCGGCGTCCGGTTTTTCCTGTACCGCTCGATCACATCATCGCGAGGAAAATCGAAGCGGTTATTCCAGCCGGCAGACACCAATGCCAATAAGGGTTGAACCGCATCAACAAAGACCCGGGACGAAGAGGTGGCGCTGCCATGGTGCGGTACGCTCAGCAGATCGTGCCGCGACAGCCCGTTGTCGACCAGTCGCTGCTCTACCGTCCGGCTGACGTCGCCACTCAACAAGAGGTTCATACCGGCGCCCTTGACGCTGATGACGCAGGAACTGTCATTGCCAAGATAAGGTAGCCCAATGGTTGGATGCAAAACCTCAAAATCGAGTTCATTGCTATTCCAGCTCATAGGTGAATGACAGGCTTCAATGCCCTCACGCTTGGCGGACAAGCTGGCAAGGTAGCGTGCATCGGGGTACATGGTACGCAGTTTTTCCAATCCCCCCGCGTGATCGAGATCTCCATGACTGGTAACAACCATATCCGGTTTCCGTCCGCTGGAGATGATCATTGGCTGCAGGGTGCCATCTACCATGTCCCAGGCTGAATCCCCGGCCTGCCCGTTACCCGGCCCCGAGTCATAGACCAGTAAATATTCGGGGCGGCTCAGTAAAACTGCGAGACCCTGCCCCACATCGAGAAAATCCAGACGGGTCTCCATGTCATCCAATTGGCTGACAGGTGGCAGAAATAGCGGCAACATCAATAATGCCCCGGCGGTGCGCAACGGGATGCCCCTGGTTGACGGCAACAGCATCAGCAGCGCACC
>CALJWY010000284.1 GCA_937974465.1 uncultured Lysobacterales bacterium
GTCCAAAGGGACCCTCCAGAGAAGTCAGTGACGCCATCGTCTCGATGAAACAGCGCAACCCTCGATACGGCTGTCCCCGAATAGCCCAGCAGATAAACCTGGCTTTCGGTCTAGACTTGGATAAGGACACTGTTCGCCGAGTACTCGCGGTTCATTTCAAACCAGACCCAAACAACCAAGGACCATCATGGCTAACTACAATCGGCCACGCTAAAGACAGCCTGTGGAGTGTTGACCTATTCCGTTGCGAGTCTATCTTACTAAAAAGCCACTGGGTAATGGTCGTGATGGATCAGTACACCCGCAGCATCATTGGCTTTGGTGTGCATGCAGGTAACGTGGATGGACCAACTCTCTGCCGCATGTTCAACCAAGCCACCTCTGGACGATGCTGGCCAAAATATCTCAGTTCGGATAACGATCCTCTCTTTCAATACCATCGATGGAAAGCCAATCTGCGCGTGCTTGATATTGAAGAAATAAAATCAGTTCCACATGTGCCGATGTCTCATCCATTTGTGGAAAGACTTATCGGTAGCATCCGGCGAGAGTTACTTGACCAGACTTTATTTTGGACTGCGACTGATCTCGAAAACAAGCTACAGAATTATCAGTGCTATTTCAACGGATGTCGGACACATTCTGGGCGGGATGGTGCGACTCCCATAGAATCAGCGGGCAATAAGGTCGTCGACATCAACGACTACCGGTGGCAGAAGCATTGTCGCGGTCTGTTTGAGTTACCAGTTGCAGCCTAAATTAGCATTTCGCCAGGGACAGGATTTTCGGGTCAATAGATCGAAACTTCGACAGTTCTGCGGGCCCTGTCAAGAGCCTGCCCCGCTTTATCGGGTACACAGTCAGCGAGGATGTCTATTCTCAATAGGCCTTTAATTGTAGTAGTTCAGACTTGATCCAAGAAAGCCTCTGTAAAAATATCCAGAAGCTCAGCAGAATCTAACAGGCGATTGCCCTGCATCTGCCGTATGAACTGTTCCACTTTAGGCGCCTGGTTGAATAATTGATCTTTTAAAAACGCCTTGGTTGGCGGGAGAGCAATTACACCCGCATCTCTACCGAGCTTCATAGCACTGGCCTTTGTTTCATCCCAGTCCTGAGCTTCCATACAGCCTTCTTCATAAACGGCCGCAAGAATTTCCGGAATTTTGGTATAGCTTTCGATCAGGTAGCCCAAGTCCATGGCGTCCTTGGGTTTGACCTCTACCTCGCGTTCAACCCAGGCCACCAGCTTGAGGATGGCAACACCGGCCGGGGAGGCGACAGAAATAGTCATATAAGGGTTATCGCTGATTTGTACGGAAAATGCATTGTCCATGGCTTCAGTAAAGCCGAGCACTGACATGACAACCGCCTGATCAGGAGGCCAGCTTATCGTGTGGTCATGTGTGGCTATGCTGCCGAAGGGTACGATATCAACTTCCCAGGGCAAGTCTTGAGAGTCACTGCGGGTCAATTTATGTGCTTTTTGTTTGTCTTGCTCAAAACCCTGCTTGATCAATTGCGCCTTTAGCGTTTCGAAATCTTCCCAGCTGGCCACATTGATACCAAAATCCACATCCCGGGTGCCGCGCTCTAAGGTTGAGCCAAAGCCATGAACGAGCACTAGATCCCGGGCCATTGCGCCAACCACCAGGAAGTCGATATCCAGGCTCTTCGCCACTTCGTAGATATCGCCATACAGCGCTAACAGCCCCCGAGGCAGCTTGCCCGCGATATTAACGAAGGTATTTTTCACGAAGTCGTTTCGCCGTATCGAGATTGCGCGGGTCGCCCGTTGCCACCAGGTCTGCATAAGCGATGAGGGGGTGCACCAGACCCCCGCGTTCCGTCCCGCTGCCCTGTGTCCAGAAGGGTTCAATCAATTCAATGTTGATATCTGGCATTTCATTCGGCGCAGCCTTCCTCAACCGGGCCACCTTCAGGAATTCATTCATCTTTGCTTTGCTTATGTAGACTACGGCGTCCTTGGGATTCAGGTAGCCTGTATATTCGCCAGCGGCTATTTCACCGCCCCATGCGGCCTGAAACTCGTCCGGTTGAATGTCCCGCCACCAGTTGGGATTGTCCGTCGTAAACGTTCCCAAATTGTGCTTGTCTCTTAATTTGTGTGGATACGCCTCTACCCATTTATCCAACAACTGGTCGTAGTCTGCTATCTGGCGCCCGGTGCCGTCGATGTCCTCAACCAGAAGGCCTTGTTCGAGCAGGTCGCGAATAACCCAGCCAACAGTACCCAATGCCACGTGAGCCCGTTCAGCGATTTCACGGTAAGGCGCGTTGATTAGCTCACAGTCTTTCAAAAACGCGCACACAATCTTCATTCCGGCGGGCTGGAATGCCTTACCGTTTTTTGTTCTGGTCCTTGTCCTGGCCTCCGGCTTGTTACCCTCAATATGAATATAGACCGGTGGCTGATTGAGATAAGCATTACCCGCCGCATCAATATACTGAATACCGACTTCCCTTAACTTTCTCGCCATATTCGGGTTGACGTAATCTGCGACCAAAATGCCTGCATCAGGAGTGGCAAGTTGCTGCATTTGGTTAATTACTGCGCCCAGGTTGGTATGGGTTGCCCATTTCTTGATTTCGGCCAGCAATTGGGTACCGCTGCCGGGCATCTGCAGGACCGCGTCGATCTGCCTGTTACCTCTGCGCACGTCAAACTCGACAACATCGAGCTGCAGCGCGGTTTCCGCACGGAAGGCTTCTATAGCGCCGTGCAGAATGTCGTGTTCCGTTTCCAGCCGGTTCATGGTGTTAGGTGCATTCAACATTAAAGGGTGAGCGGTTGTTCACAAATATACTATGTTCATTAATATTGAACAACGGATTTTTTTGAACAGATGACTGCGAGTTGGATAGAATGCGACACATAAAGTGGCGCGTTTGCCTAATTGCGCCAATTAGACCAAGGCGGGGCCTGCGGGAGATTTGCGGGACTCACTCTGATTTGTTGTGCTCCGTGGTGCAAAATGCGCTGTGGGTGTTCGAATTTAAGTTAATA
>CALJWY010000285.1 GCA_937974465.1 uncultured Lysobacterales bacterium
CCGGTGACGGCAATCAATTCTGCGATATTGGTGTGTGCGGGCTTGCTATATGGTTATCGTTACATTGTTTTTGCCAATGAGTCGTCCGCCAATGAAGCGACGCTGAAAAACGCACAGGGGCAGGAAGTTAACCATCAGTACAGTAAAAGTTTTGCATTCGAACAGGCGTTTCGCATGGTTTTGAGTGAGAGGGTGTCACCAGATATTGAATATTTTTCGCTGTTGCGGCCTTTCAGTGAAGTGGCGATTTGCCGTTTATTCAGCAATATGCAGGAGTTCCACCAGGTTTTCTCCAGCTGCAATCGTAATTTTCACCTGGATGGATCGCATATCGAAGGACGCTGGTGCCAGGATTGTCCCAAGTGCAGGTTTGCAGCATTGGCGCTGGCACCATTCCTGCCGCCCGAACAACTGGTTGCGATCCAGGGAGCGGATTTACTGGATGACGAGCGCCAGCTACAGGGTTTCAAAGAGCTTTGTGGCCTGGGTGAACAGAAACCATTTGAATGTGTCGGTAGTGTTGCCGAATGCCGTGCCGCCATGAAACGCCTGGCGGGCATGGCTCAATGGCAGAACAAAAAAAACATCAGAGCCCTGGCCGGCTGCGAACAGATTGAACAGGCCGGTGCGCTCGAGTTGGACCCGAATTTTGGATCACCGCATTGTATCCCCGATGCCATCATGACGAAATTGAATGCGCTTTAAAGACCTGGAGAATTCGCGTATTGCTATTCTTGGTTTCGGCCGGGAAGGGCAGGCTGTGTGGCGTCAGCTTCGCCAGCGATTCCCTGCCAAGAAGATTTCAATATATACCGAATCCGTGCTGGATAAAGGGATCGTGGCAACCCTGACACCTCGTCTGGATAAACATATTTGTGGTCCATTGGACGCGGCCAAACTCATGCACTTTGATGTATTGGTCCGTTCTGCTGGAATCAGTCCCTACCGGCCAGAATTGCAACAGTGCCATTCCCTGGGCGTGCGTTTTACTACAGCGAGTAACCTGTGGTTTGCAGAGAATCCGACCGCACAGACGATTTGCATCAGCGGAACGATGGGCAAAAGTACAACTGCAGCGCTGATGTTCCACCTGCTGAATGCTGCGGGGATCAAAGCCTGCCTTGCCGGTAATATCGGCAGACCGATGCTGGATTGTGAAGACGATGATGTTGACTGGTGGGTAATTGAGTTATCCAGCTACCAGTTGTCAGACCTTGAGGCCAAACCCGATATTGCCCTGTTGCTCAACCTCACCGATGAACATGTTGATTGGCACGGAAGCGTTGAACGTTATCGGGAAGATAAGTTGAACCTTGCCGCCCTGGCACGCGAAGGTCGCTTGCTGGCGAATCACGCGGACCCCATGTTGCGTGCGGCCCTCTCCGGTTATAAGAATGTGACCTGGTTTAACCATGAGAGTACCTGGCTGGCAGGCGCTGAAGGCGTCAGCAATCGATCGGGTACTTGTGTATCTTCGGCAGGTTCTTTACCCGGAGCGCATAATTTGCAAAACCTTGCAGCAGTTTTAACGACCCTGGATATGCTCTCTGTAGAGGTTCCATCCCTGGAGTCTGCCCTGTCATCGTTTAGTGGCCTGCCGCATCGATTGCAGCTAGCCGGCGTGAAGGCTGGAATACGCTATGTTGATGACAGTATCTCAACGACACCGGTATCCGTTGCGGCAGCGCTGCAAACCATTGGCCATGAAGACGTGGTGTTATTACTTGGCGGGATGGACCGGGGGTTGGACTGGAGCGGCTTTTCTGCCGGGCTTAGCGGCCGGGTGCCCTGGGCCATCATCACCTTGCCGGATAATGGAGCAAAGATTTTCAATAGTCTGCAGGAAGCAGGTATTCAACCGCAGGGCGGCCTTCATCAGGTCACCTCGCTGGCGGAGGCAGTGGCTCTCGCTCGCGAATTGGTGCCCGAGAATGGTTGTGTTCTGTTATCTCCAGGCGCACCCAGTTTTCCCCATTTCAGGGACTTTGAAGACAGGGGAAACCAGTTTAAAACGCTCTCGGGTATTGAAAAATGCAATTAGAGCGCCCATTAAAAAAGGCCGCGGGACAGAGGGTGAGGAGTGCATATACCCATTGGCATGAGGGAGAGACCATTAGCCCGCGGCCTCTTGTAGTACATAGACACCAATGACCCTCGGATAGTTTCAATTATTATTCAAAATTACGGAGTCATACAATGACTGATACATCCAATGAAATTTTGGCGGAAATGAATACCAGCAAAGGCACCATCCATCTCCGTCTATACCCACAGCAGGCGCCCGTGACGGTGGCCAATTTTGTAAACCTCGTCAAGCGTGGGTTTTACGACAATCTCAGCTTTCACCGCGTAATTGATAACTTCATGATCCAGGGCGGTTGTCCGCTGGGCTCAGGCACAGGTGGCCCGGGTTATCGTTTCGAGGACGAATGCACACCCGAGCTCCGGCACGATACCCCGGGGAAATTGTCGATGGCCAATGCTGGTCCGGGCACCAATGGCAGTCAATTCTTTATTACACACATAGAAACGCCGTGGCTGGACGGCAAGCACACCGTTTTTGGCAGCGTGGTTTCAGCAGACGACCAGGCTGTGGTCAATGCAGTTGCCAGTGGTGATGAGATAATTTCCGTTACCGTAAGCGGCGCGGAAAGCTTGTTGGAGCAGCAGTCTGCAAGGGTCGCTGAGTGGAATCAGCAACTGGGAAGTTAAGCCCAAGCCAACCGGTTAAAGAGTTTTGGGGTGGGTATCGGTACTGACCCCTTTGCTCTAATGATCCCTGCCGACGCTATAGTCAGCCAATTGTTCAAGAGCATTGCGCCATTGCGAGGAAGGCAAGGTTTGGATTGCCTGGCTGGCTTCACTTGCCTGGGTTTTGGCAATAGCCATTGCAGCGTCTAAAGAGTCCGTGTCACGGATAATCAGCAGAATGGAATCCAGGTCTTCCACCCCGCCATTACTGATGGCCGCATCCAGCAATTCACGCTCTTTCTGGCTGCAGCGTTGCCGGGCGATGATCAGGGGTAATGTTGGCTTGCCTTCCGCGAGGTCGTCACCGGCATTTTTCCCCATGGTCTCGGCATTACCGTTGTAATCCAGAACATCGTCGGTTATCTGGAAAGCTGCGCCGAGACGGTTACCGTAAATCGCAAGTGCATTTTCTATCTCGACAGGCTTTTCACTGATGATGGCCGCAAGTCTGCAGGCGGCCTCAAAAAGTTTCGCCGTCTTGTTCTCTATCACCTGCATATAGCGCTGCTGGTCGACCTCCGGGTCCCCCATGTTGAGAAGTTGCTGTACTTCACCCTCGGCTATGGTGTTGGTGGTGTCTGCCAGCACTTCCATAACCCGCATAGAGTCAAGGCCCACCATCATCTGGAAGCTGCGTGAGTAGAGAAAGTCACCCACCAGTACGCTGGCAGCATTACCCCAGACAGCATGGGCGCTTTGCTGCCCGCGCCGTAAGTCCGACTCATCAACCACATCATCATGTAATAGCGTTGCGGTATGGATGAACTCGATAATGGCTGCCAGTGGAATATGACTTTGTCCGCCATAACCGCAGGCGTGGGCACACAGGGTCAACAACATCGGGCGTAATCGTTTTCCACCGCTGGAAACGATGTAATTTGCAATCTGGTTGATCAGCGCCACCTCGGATTTGAGGCTTGCAAAGATACAGGCGTCGACCAGCTTCATGTCTGGCGCACTCAAAGCAAAGACCTGTTCAATGGGCGACGACGGCGTTTCGATGTTTGAATCGGGGCTGAAAGTCATTTCTGTGCTCAGTTGTTTTGAGGATTATAAATGATTGTGTTCCGACGAAAACAATTCTCATGAATTTTTATGTCGCTCAACATATACTGTGCTGCCATTCCGGCAATAAGAATAATAATAAGGATTCTGCATTTTGTTTACTAACCTGGATTCATCTGAACTGCGCACTGGATTGACCCTGGCAGGGGTGATCGCGTTCCGCATGCTTGGTCTTTTCATGATATTGCCGGTTTTCATGTTGCTTGCCGCCGATATGCCGGGATTCAGTCCGGCCAAGGCCGGTTTGGCAGTCGGTGTGTACGGCCTTACCCAGGCAGTGCTTCAACAACCATTTGGAAAACTGTCAGATCGCTTCGGGCGGCGTCCCGTGATGCTGGTCGGTCTCGCTTTATTTGCCGCCGGCGGTGTTCTCGCAGCGTTGGCGGAATCGATGGAGGTTTTGATTGTTGGCCGTGCCTTGCAGGGCTGTGGAGCGATAGCCGGAGTAGCCCTGGCATTCGCTGCAGATCACACCCGGGAACAGAATCGAAGTGTGGTCATGGCAATGATCGGCATGGGAATTGGTGCGTCTTTTCTGTTTTCCATGATGATATCTGTACCGCTTGCGACCTTGCTGGGGTTGAACGGTCTTTTCTGGCTGACGGCAGTTCTGGGTGTGTTGGGCATATTTCTGGTGCTCAGTCTGCCGGACACAAAAATTATAAGGGAAGAAGTCCTACAGACCAGCGGGTCTTCCTCCACTGTATGGTTGTTTGCGCTTTCGGTATTCTTTTTGCACGCGGTCATGACCTTGCTGTTCGTGGTCTTGCCGGGGATGCTGGTCAGTTCATTTGGATTTGAACTGGAATTCCATTGGCGGATTTATGTTCCTTCCATGCTGGCCTCGGTGGTTCTCGTCTTTCCGCTATTGCGAAAACTGGCCGCCCGAAAGCAAGAGGAAAAATCACTGCCATTGGCCTTCCTGGCGCTTGGTGTGACGCTTGGTTTGATATCGCTTGGTGGTTCTCTGTTTATGATTGGAATCCTGGCGGCAGTTTTCTTCCTGGCTTTCAATTTGCTGGAAGCTGCAATGCCTTCGGTCGTGAGCCGCATGACCGGAACCTCCGGTCGTGGCAGAAAAATGGGTTTGTATACAAGCTTCCAGTTTCTGGGTGCATTTGCCGGCGGCCTGGGTGGCGGCTGGTTACTCGGCTTTGCTGGAGATGTGATGACTTTAAGCGTGGCGGGCTTTGTTTGTGCCCTGTGGGCGGTTGTCATGGTGGTATGGTCGAGGTCCACTCAAAACGAACAGATAGCCTGACCGGTTATGCTACAATTTCCGGTCTGAATTTGAACTGCGGAGCAAGGCTTCGCAAAGCAGGAGATGCTAGATGGCTAGAGGTGTAAATAAAGTAATTCTGGTGGGTAATCTGGGCCGTGACCCGGAGATCAAGTACACCGCCAGTGGTGCGGCAATCGCGAATATTACGATCGCTACTTCGGAGAGTTGGAATGACAAGCAGTCCGGTGAGAGGGTTGAAAAAACCGAGTGGCACAGGGTTGTGGCTTTTCAGAGACTGGCGGAAATTATGGGCGAGTACTTGAAGAAAGGCAGCCAGGTGTATATCGAGGGCAAACTTCAGACCCGCAAATGGCAGGATCAGAACGGCCAGGATCGTTATTCCACCGAGGTGGTAGCAAGCGATATGCAAATGCTGGGAAGTCGTGGTGGTGAAGGCGGTGGTTCGCAGCCAAATACCGGTGGTGGATTCCGAAGCAATCCTCAGCCACAGCAGCAACAACAGCAGCAAGCGGCACCGGCCTCTTCCGGCGGTGGATTTGACGACGACGACATTCCGTTCTGAACATCTAGTCGCTTGCAAGACAATCATCAAATGTCATGATGATATTTTGTGCGTTCT
>CALJWY010000286.1 GCA_937974465.1 uncultured Lysobacterales bacterium
GAACGATGGCAAGACGCCTTACACGCTCACTGTGACGGACGTTCCGGTGTATGGCTTCTGGTCTGTGACTCTCTACGACGACAAGGGCTATATGCCGGTCAACGAGTACAACGCCTACTCGTTCAATAACGTCACCGCCAAGAAGGCCAAAGACGGCAGTGTAACCATCCACTTCGGCGGTGACCCCAAGGCGGACAACTTCCTGCCGATCGTACCGGGATGGAATTACATCGTCAGGATGTATAAGCCCGGCCCCGAGATTCTGAACGGAAGCTGGACATTCCCTAGTGCGCAAGCCGTTGATTGAAGCGCCATGACGCGGAGTTGACCCTGATTGAAAAGTGGACAGCTATTTCACGAACGAAGGCGCTGACCACATACACTTCAGCTGCGAAGGCATTTTGAAGGGTGCGGCCAAACTATATGCAGAGGACAACGAATTGACCAGCTATAAATGGGTTGTCCGGGGCAAGGGTCAAGCCCGGGTTTAGCGCATAAAAAAACGCCAAAGGGTTTGTTTTTACATTAATTCTGATATTCTCATACGAACCTGACAGGGGATTCGGTATGTACCTATTGAAACTGATACAAATCCTGCAGACGTGGATGCTGGGGCTTATGGGTGACTACGCCTACGGTGTGCTAATCACCAACCTAATCCTGTTTCTGTTAACCATCCTGGTTTTCTGGTTACTCTATAAACTGGTTTTCCGTGGCTTTCGCGCGCTCTCGCGACGTGTATTGAAAGAGGACAGCCAGTTACAGCCATTTAGAATCCAGAAACAGGAGATTCTGTCAGCCCAGGAAATGGCCCTGATCCTGAACCGGACAGTGTTGACTCTGAGCTGGATCCTGCGCGTGTTTATCATCATGTTATTCATAAACACCGTGCTGGGATTGTTCGAGTGGACACGTGAGTGGGCACAATTGATGGCAGGTTTCGCCCGTAAAGCGATTGGCGGCGTTTGGAGTGGATTTGTTAATTACCTGCCTGACCTGGTCACTGCCCTCGTCATCATTCTCTTTGCGCATCTGGCGATCAAGCTATGCAAATTGGTGTTCCAGGGTGTCGAGCGCCGGCGCATCAAGCTACCGGGTTTTTACCCGGAGTGGTCAAAAACCAGTTTTAACCTGTTACGACTGCTGATCATAACAATGACCATCGTGATTGTGTTTCCCTACCTGCCGGGTTCGGATTCACCGGCTTTCCAGGGCGTGTCGATTTTCGTTGGCGTGTTGCTCTCACTGGGCTCAACAAGCGCGGTGGCCAATGTCGTGGCGGGGATCGTGATCACCTACACCCGTGCATTCAGAATCAATGACTATGTGCAATTGGCCGATATCGAAGGCAAGATAATTGAGCGTACAGCCTTTGTCACCCGTATTCGAACGATGAAGAATGTGGATGTGTCGATTCCGAATTCATCAATCATGTCGGATAAGGTCATCAACTATTCAAGCCAGGCAAAAGAGAGCGGCATTGTGCTGCATACCGGCGTCACCATCGGCTACGACGTTCCCTGGCCAAAGGTCCAGGGATTATTGCTGTCTGCTGCGGCCGCCACGGATCAGATTGAAGAAGACCCGGCGCCGTACGTGCTGCAGAAAGCGCTCGACGACAGCTATGTTGCGTACGAATTGAACGCATTCACCAGGCGAGCCGATCTGCGGCCGAGGATATATTCGGCCTTGCATGCCAATATTCTGGATGCGTTCCACGCAGCGGGAGTGGAAATAACGTCACCGTTATACCGGTCCGTGCGGGACGGCAACGAACCGGCCATGGCGCCCGTCATTGCACCAGCTGAGACTGATTCAACCTGACCGGGCGCACGCCAAAATAGTCGCTAACCCTACTACTGCCCATGGCAGCCTGGGCAATTGCCCAGGCTGCAAAACCGTTGACGTCAAAAGAATCGTTATTACACACAGCTGGCTGGTCGCGATAAGGTGGAGAAGATCCCCGCCTGCGCGGGGATGACGGTGCTTATTGGATGACGGTGCCAGGGCGGAGAAGGTCCCCGCTTTCGCGGGGATGACGGTGCCTTTGGCGGGGTTAATGTTTAAACGTAAAAACCCCGTCTTCGACGTCGATGTTTACGGTCGCGCCGGAGATGAAATCACCCGCCAGTATCTTCTGGGCCAGCGGGTTTTCAATTTGCTGCTGGATAGCTCGTTTCAAAGGTCTCGCACCATAAACCGGATCAAACCCGGCTTCGGCCAGTAAATCTAGCGCCGCATCGGTGATTTCCATTTCCAGCCCGGTGTTTTGCACGCGTTTTCTCAACATCCCCAGCTGGATACCGGCAATCAGGCGAATCTGCTGCTGATCGAGCGGATGGAATACCACCAGGTCGTCCACGCGATTGATGAACTCGGGCCGGAAGTGCTGGCCGACGACTTCCATCACGGCGGACTTCATCGCATCATAACCACCACCTGCCAGGTCCTGAATACGACTGGAACCCAGATTGGATGTCATCACGATGACGGTATTGCGAAAATCAACGGTTCGTCCATGTCCATCGGTCAAACGACCGTCATCCAGCACCTGCAGAAGTATATTGAATACATCCGAGTGGGCCTTCTCCACCTCGTCCAGCAGGATGACCGAATACGGCCGGCGCCGAACGGCTTCGGTCAGGTAACCACCCTCTTCATAACCTACATAACCCGGGGGTGCACCAATCAGACGGGCCACGGACTGTTTCTCCATGAATTCCGACATATCGATACGCACCATGGCCTCTTCGGTATCGAACATAAATTCGGCCAGTGATTTGCACAATTCGGTTTTACCCACACCGGTTGGGCCCAGGAACAGGAAGGAGCCAATCGGACGGTTGGCATCAGATAGCCCTGCACGTGAGCGACGGATGGCATCGGAAACCGCCTGTACCGCTTCATCCTGACCAATGACGCGCTTGTGCAATGCGGATTCCATACGTAACAGCTTGTCGCGTTCGCCTTCAAGCATCCGCGATACCGGAATACCGGTCCAGCGCGATACCACTTCTGCAATTTCATCTTCCGTCACGCTGGTGCGCAACAGGGTGAAATCAGATTGTTCACCCTTCTCGGCCTGCTTCAACGCCGCTTCCAATTCGGGGATGCGACCGTATTGCAGTTCGGACATGCGAGCCAGATCACCGGCGCGTCGTGCAGTTTCAAATTCCGCACGGGTGCGCTCCAGGTCTTCCTTGATATGGGTGGTGCCCTGTACCGCTGCTTTTTCAGCCTTCCAGATCTCCTCGAGGTCTGAAAACTTGCGCTCCAGTTTCGCGATTGTGTCTTCCACATCCGCCAAACGCTGGAGTGACGCTTCGTCCTTTTCCTTTTTCAGGGCCTCACGCTGGATTTTCTGTTGAATTAAACGCCTTTCCAGTCGATCCAGTTTTTCCGGCTTGGAGTCGATTTCCATGCGGATGCGTGAAGCTGCTTCATCCATCAGATCAATGGCCTTATCAGGTAACTGGCGGTCGGAAATGTAACGATGAGACAAGGTCGCAGCGGCCACCAGTGCCGGGTCGCTGATATCAACACCATGGTGTACTGCGTAGCGTTCCTGCAGGCCACGCAGGATGGCGATGGTGTCTTCAACCGACGGTTCGCCGACAAAGACTTTCTGTAAACGACGCTCCA
>CALJWY010000287.1 GCA_937974465.1 uncultured Lysobacterales bacterium
GCCCGACGTATGAGGAAAGACTGGTTTGGTCATCCGGGGATGGTCATGGTCTGCAGGTGCATGATTTGCATGGCTTCCGCGTGGGTGGTCTGAACTGCTGGGAAAACTGGATGCCCCTGCCCAGGGCTGCGCTGTATGCCCAGGGTGAGAATGTCCACGTGGCCGTATGGCCCGGCAGCATCCGAAACACCCGCGACATTACGCGCTTTATTGCCCGTGAGTCGCGCTCTTACGTGTTATCCGTTTCTGCCTTGATGCATGCCGATTGGATTAACCAGGAGTTTCCGCATGCCGGCCAGGTCAGGGCCGCCGCAAAAGGCTGGTTAACAGATGGTGGCTCGTGTATCGCCGGCCCGGATGGTGAATGGGTTCTGGAGCCACAGACGGAGACCGAGGGCGTCTTTAGTGCGGAGCTTGATTTAAATGTGATTCGCAGTGAACGGCAGAATTTTGACCCCGCCGGGCATTATTCGAGACCGGATGTGACACGACTTGAAGTTGACCGTACACGCCAGAATACAGTGACGTTTAAAGACTAGCGGGTCTCACCGGGCAGCTATCAATCCGCACCAATTTCTGTACCCAGTTGCTGCAGAAACGCGCGCATATAGTCACTGCGCTTGATCGCCTCGGCCTTTCCTGATTCGGTCTTCATGGTGTCGGCCAAACCCAGTAATTTGCAATAGAAATGATCCAGCGTGAAGCGGCGATCGTCATGTTGCCGGTTATTGCCAAAGGGGTCGGAAGGCTCGTATAACGGCGTGCCCATGCTGCCGCCGGTCAAGAAACACCTGGCGATCCCAATGGCGCCGACGGCCTCAAGGCGGTCAGCATCCTGCACTATTTTTGCTTCGAGTGTTTCGGTCTCGATATTGGCTGAAAAACTGTGTGCTTCGATCGCGTGGAATATTGCAGGTAAAAGTTTATCCGGATAATTAACAGAATCCAGAAACTCCACCGCTTGCTGCGCGGCCAGCCTGGAAGCCTGTTTACGCAAAGGTGAATCCTTGGCGACCGAGACACAGTCATGCAACCATGCGGCGGGCAGGGTAATGGCGGGGTCGCCACGCTCGGCGTCCGTCAGGACCATGGTGTTTTGCACGACTCGTTGCACATGTGAAATGTCATGTGCCGGATCAGAGGCCATGACCTTCGAGAGATACTGCAGGCATAAATCCTGTAATTGGTCGGGGGTCATAAAATACCTGTCAGCCTGGTGATGCGGGTTTCTTGCGATCCACGTTCTTATACCTTGTGGATTTTCTACGTGCCTTGGCCTTCTTGCTAACCTTGTCTTGTCCGGATTCACGCCGACCCTTTTCTGCGACCAGCGCAAGTTGGGCGGGCAGGGGGCCCAGGCCAACATCTTCACGCAAAATCTTGTGGTCTTTGGGGGTCAGTTCTGACCATTCGCCCATGCGCAACCGTTTGGGCAGAAAAACTGCACCATAGCGAACCCGTTTCAGGCGACTGACGGTAACACCTTGCGAGGCCCAAAGGCGCCGTACTTCACGGTTGCGGCCCTCCAACAGGGTCACGTGAAACCATTGGTTTCCTTCGCTGCCACCCGAGGAGACGATATCGCTGAAGTTGGCGGGACCATCGTCAAGCATGACTCCTTCCTTGAGTTGTGCGATTTGTTCAGCGCTAATTTCACCAAAAATCCGGCAAGCGTATTCACGGTCCACCTGGTTGGACGGGTGCATCATGGCATTGGCCAACTCGCCATCGGTGGTCATCAATAACAGACCACTGGTATTGATATCCAGTCGACCCACTGCTACCCAGCGCGCACCCTGTATTGTTGGCAGACGATCGAATACCGTTGGACGGCCTTGCGGATCAGAACGTGTCGTGACCTCACCGGTAGGCTTGTTGTATACGAGGTTGCGTTGCGGACTGCGGACCACTACCACTTTCCAGTCTTTACCCTCGTGGCGAACCTTGTCACCCTCAGAGATGGTTTGCCCCAGTTGGGCCGGAGTTCCATTGATGAGTACATCACCATGCTTGATCTGTCGCTCCAGGGCTCTCCTGGAGCCCAGGCCAGCGGTTGCCATAATTTTCTGCAATCGTTCTGGCCGTACGCCTGTTTCGGCGTCCTGTGCGTGCCTGAATTCGGACTTGCTGCCCTTAACAGGCTTGTGTGTGGTCATTTTTGCGACTCGTCGTCGGATTGAGTTCCGAACCTGGATTCGTGTTCCTGAAGAGTGTCTGTTTCCCCGTCATCCTCTTCCATTTCATCCGGGTCGGTGTCATCAGCAAGCTCATTCCGGGAATCGTCTTCAGGCTCATGATCGGGCTCTGTTTGCATATCCTCGTCACCTGCAGCGTACTCGTCGTCCTCCTCCCCGAGCATTTCAATCGCCGGTGCTGCAGGCTCAAGCTGCAGTTCCGGTTCCAGGGTTTCCATATCCCGGATTTCAGCCAGCGTTGGCAAGTCATCCAGGTTTTGCAGGTTAAAGGAATCGAGAAAATTCTTGGTGGTGCCAAATAGTGCCGGTTTGCCGGGTACATCCCGGTGGCCAACAACGCGGATCCATTCTCTTTCCTGGAGCGTGCGGATGATATTGGTGCTGACCGAAACACCGCGCACAGATTCAATTTCTCCACGCGTTATGGGCTGGCGGTAGGCTATCAGTGCCATCGTTTCCAACAGGGCTCTCGAGTAGCGCTGCGGGCGCTCTTTCCAGAGCCGTGAAACCCATTCGTTCAACTCTTGTTTAACCTGCAGGCGATACCCACTGGCCACCTTCTTTAATTCCACCCCACGATTGTCGCAATCGATCCTGAGTTGTTCCAGGGCCCGGCTGATCTCACCACCAGGTGGACGTTCGTCTTCGCTGAACAGGGCGGCCAGCTGAACCTGCGAGAGCGGCTGACCGGCCGCCAGCAATGCGGCTTCGAGGATCTGTTGAAGCTGCTCGCCTTTAATCATTGATTCTATTGTCATATCGTCTTGATCTGTCATGTTCTACCAGGTTGCCGGTCATTCGGCTTTAAGCGGTTAATCTGTGTTGTCGTCTTTTCACTCGGGAACTTTTATGTAAATTAGCCCGAAAGGCTCATTCTGTACAAGATCAACCAATTGTTCACGGGTTAATTCCATCAACGCAAGAAAACTGACCACCACACCCTGACGACCTTCTTCCGGGTCAAACAACTGTTGAAACTCCACGTAGGGGTTTTCCCGCAGGGCATTCATGATGCGTGACATACGTTCGCGGACAGAAAGCGGCTCTCCCGAAATCTGGTGGCTGGTAAACAATTCAGCGCGGCTCATGACATCCCGGAGTGCAGCCAGGATCTCATGAAGCTCAACCTGGGGTGGTAACTTCACCACTGACTTGTTTTCCACGTAGGCTTCGGTCATGGCAAAATCCCGCCCGACCCTGGGTAATTCATCAAGGTCTTCGGCTGCCTGCTTAAAGCGTTCGTATTCCTGCAGGCGCCTGACCAGTTCTGCCCTTGGATCTGCCTCTTCGCCATCCTCGCTGGATGGGCGTGGTAAAAGCATCCTGGATTTGATCTCTGCCAGGATGGCGGCCATCACCAGGTATTCAGCCGCGAGTTCAAATTGAATATCCTGCAACATCGCGATGTATTCGACGTACTGGCGGGTAATCTCATTAATTGGGATATCAAGAATATCGAGGTTCTGGCGGCGGATCAGGTACAAAAGCAGGTCCAGTGGGCCTTCAAATGCATCGAGAATAATCTCCAGTGCATCTGGTGGAATGTACAGGTCGTGTGGGACTTCGGTAACGGGTTGACCCTGAACCAGGGCAAACGGCATCTCTTTCTGATCGCCTTCCCGTTGTGCCGTATGCGATATTTCGTGCTTTTCTGATTCCATATCAGAGAAAGTCTATCACGCCGCGGCCGCGACGCAGGATTTGTGGTTTGTCGCCGGTCAAATCTATCAGTGTTGTGGGCTCCAACGGACAATAACCGGCGTCCACAAACAGGTCAATTTGCCCGTAAACCTCGTCATAAAGGTCTTCGCTGTCCATGATCTTCCCCTCCGGGTCAGGCAGGATCAGCGATGAACTCAGCAAGGGTTCTTCCAGGGTGTCCAGCAGGCCACTCACCACCGGGTGATCGGGGATGCGCACTCCAATTGTTTTGCGTTTATCCAGTTGCGCATTGCGTGAAACGGCGTTGGTGGATTCAAGCACGAAAGTATAAGGCCCTGGTGTCAACTGGCGGATCAACCGGTGGTCAGAGTTATGTATTTTGACCAGCTTGCTAACCTCAGAAAGCGTGCGGCAGCAGTAGGTGAAATGATGACGGCGATCGAGGTCGCGAAGCCGGATGACACGATCGCGGGCCTTGCGGTTATTTGAGCGCCAGCCGAGCGCATAGCCGGAGTCCGTTGGGTAAGCAATCAGGCCTCCGCGAATCAGCACCCCGACAATATGATCCAGTTGGCGCGGTTTGGCACCGTAGGGGTTGATTTCGATTCTCTCGGCCATGATCCGGGTATTTTACCTGTGTCAACGCATTGAACAAGCTTTACTGTGCGCAAATGCACCAGCCAGAAGGGTTGCAGGGGTCGAATCGGAGAGTGACAAAAGCCTCCAATAAGGTACACTTTGATCAATATCAAAAGGAACGAAGCTATGTGGTATGTGATCCATGCGTCAGATAATGAAGATAGCTTAGAGGCACGTAAGGCCGCTCGTCCTGCGCATCTCGAACGGGTTAAAGTCCTGATTGACGAGGGTCGTCTTTTGGTCGCAGGACCCATGCCCAATATCGATTCTCCCGATCCCGGATCAGCCGGGTTTAGCGGCTCGACCATCATTGCGGAGTTTGATTCGCTCGATGATGCGCGTGAATGGGCCGGCAATGATCCGTATGTCGACGCAGGTGTTTACGCATATGTTGATGTAAGACCTTTCATCAAGGCCCTGCCATGAGGATAAGACAATGAATGCGCAACGGATTGAGAGGATGCAGGCCCTGCTTGAGGCTGCATTTGCCCCGGAGTCGATGCAAATTGATGACGACAGCCACAAGCATGTGGGTCACGAGGGTGCAAAAGGTGGACTGGGCCACTTCACCGTCTCCATCGTCAGTGAAAAATTTAATGGCATGAATATGCTGGCACGTCAT
>CALJWY010000288.1 GCA_937974465.1 uncultured Lysobacterales bacterium
GATGATGAATTGAACCAGCGCTACCTGGGTTTTGGCATCGATCTGGAAAAGGCCTCCGGTGAAACACACCATGTCCTTCCCGCTCCTGCAACTTATATTATCGGCATCGATGGGGTGATTAATTTTGCCTATATCAACCCGAATTATAAAGTGCGTTTGCATCCGGGTGTTTTGTTGGCTGCAGCAAAAGCCTACCAAGAGGATGCGGATGAACGCCTCGTACTCAGGCGCAAACAGGACAAGAAAAAATGACGAATCAACAGGGCGTATCCCTGTTGCGTCCGGCGGCACAAGATCAGAATTGGAAAACACTGATAGTCGAGTCTTTTCGCGATCTTGACAGCCTGCTTGATTATTGTGAAATCGACGCTTGTCACGCAGAGGTTGAAAGTAGCCGCAAGTTTGCCTTCAGGGTCACAAGATATTTTGCTTCCTTGATTGAAAAAGGTAATCCACTGGATCCTTTACTCCTGCAGGTGTTGCCCACTGCAAATGAGCTCCAACAGGTCGATGGGTTCCACAAGGACGCCGTCGGTGACCAGCTTGCTATGCCGGTTCCGGGTTTGATCCATAAATACCATGGCCGTGTACTTCTGACCCTGACTGGCGCTTGTGCGATCCACTGCCGGTATTGTTTTCGGCGCCACTTTCCGTATAGCGAGGCGAGCGTAGATTACAGACCAGCCAGTCCGGCGATGAACTACCTGGCGCAAAACACCGATATCAATGAGGTGATTCTCTCGGGGGGTGACCCGCTGATGATGAGCGATGAGAAACTTGCCGACCTGGTTAGCAGCCTTAACCGTATCCCCCATATTCGCCTGTTACGTGTTCACAGCCGACTCCTGTCGGTATTGCCGGAGAGGATAACCCCTTCTTTCATGGCGGCCGTAAGTTCCTTCAAGGGCCAGGTGGTATTTGTCGCCCACATCAACCATCCGAATGAAATCTCTGAACACAACCGGCAGGCGTTTCAACAACTGTCGCGTGGTGGTTACAGACTGTTTAATCAATCTGTTTTGCTTAAAGGTGTCAATGATAGTGCGCAGGTTTTAGCCGAGTTGTCCTATCGCTTGTTCGATGCCCATATTCAACCCTATTACTTGCATCGATTGGACAAAGTTCAGGGCGCTGCTCACTTCGATCTGAGCATGCAGGAATGCAAAACCATTTATTCAGAATTGCGGAATCACTTACCCGGTTACCTGTTGCCTTCACTGGTCGAGGAAAACGCAGGTCAGAAATCCAAAACGGCCATTCATTGTGATTAGACGGTGCCGGCACTCCCTGGGTGGGTGCCGGTAGCTGGCCATGAGTCGATTCAGTAATCGTCAGGCGGCGTCATGCGTTTACGCGGAGGATTCCAGAAGACATCTTTAACGACACGCGCTTTGGCCATGACACGGCTCCATTTCAGCTCTTTCTGATAATAGATTTCAACCAGGAGTTCCTCACCCGGCTCACCGTGAGGCGCTTCTACTGAAGCCAGGGCGATGCTGGCCTTCGCCGAAGGAGACCAGGCAGCGGAGGTCACTGTCCCAATCTGTTTCTTGTTTTTTGTGAACACGTAAGAATCACAACCGGGTTTATTGCCATCGATATCCAGTTTGACCAGGTTGTAACGATGACCATTCTCCTTTTCCGACAGCAGGGCCTTGCGGCCATTGAAAACGGGCTTTTTGAAATCCACCAGCCAGCCGAGCCCAAGCTCGAAAGGCGAGCGCGTGTAGCCGCTGCGCACCGTTGCATGCGCAGGCATGAAATCATGGCCGGCCTGTATAAAACCGGCTTCCACACGAAGCATTTGCAAGGCCTCGTCTCCCATGGGCTTGATGCCGTGCAACTGGCCGGCTTCAAACAGGCGGTCCCAGAGGGCTTCTGCATGGTTTGGGTCAATCCAGAGTTCATAACCCAGGTCACCAGTAAAACCGGTTCGCGAAACCATCAGTTGAGTCCCTTCAAAAGGGAAGTGCCTGATATCGAACATTTTCATGTTCTCAATGTCTTCAAGTCCCATCCTTTTAAGTGTTGCACAGCTGGTAGGCCCCTGGAGTGCAAGGGCAGCAACATCATGGGTTTCCTCATGCAGTGACACATCAAAACCGATCGTATTGGTCATCAGCCAGTCGAGATGCCGCTCCTGTGAGCATAGGCGGTATACACCCTCAGAAATATGGAAAATCGTACCATCGTCAACCACCTGGCCATCATCAGCACACCAGACGGAATATCCCACCCGCCCGGGTTTAATTTTACTGACGTCACGGGTTACCAACCGGTTCAGGTAGGGCAGGGCATCCGTGCCGCTGATGTGATACTTGGTCATCGGAGTCAGGTCAAATACCGTGCAGGTGTTGCGGCAGGCGAAATACTCCATGGCAGAACAGGTGTAGGCAGCAGGTGACAGGTAGTCGGCCCAGCGTCCCCATTCTTTCAGGTGATTCAACGGTTCCTGGCGTGAGTAAAACGGGCTTTTAAACGCTTTGGTCAGGTAGTGAGACTTGTGCGAAAAATCAACGCGTTCAATCGTGTTTTGTCTGCTTGTCTGGCTCATGCGTTTCCATCCTCGCTGTCTTTTGCGCCCAACACGGCACGTGCGGCATTTCGTCCTGCGCTACCCATCACACCACCACCGGGATGACTTCCCGCGCCACACAGGTAAAGGCCATCGACCGGGCTTGCGTACTGCGCAGCACGTGGCACCGGTCGCAACATCAGAGACTGGTCTATGGCCAGCTCCCCATGGTGCCAGTGACCACCGGTGATGCGGAATTCGCGTTCAATATCCACAGGTGTTAATAACTCCTTATGCAGGATTTGCGACCGAATGTCGGGCGCATACTCGGAGATCAGGTCGATCAGCTTTTCTGTAAATACGTCCTTCTCGCTATCCCAGCCAGCTTTAAGCTGGTAAGGCGCATATTGAACTATCGCTGACAACACATGCTGTCCCGTCGGTGCGAGACTGTCATCTTTCAGGCTTGGAATGGTGATTTCAGCCACTGGTTTGATCGAGTAATCACCATACTTTGACTGGTTAAATGCACGCTCCACATACTCGATATCCGGCGCGATCAATATGCGGTCAGCGAGACGTTCCTGGTCGAGACCTTTGAATTCAGGTATGCCATCCAGCGCGAGGTGAAGTTTGGCCACATTGCCACGCATGCGAATGTTCTGAACCCTTCGTGCAAAGCCGGCTTCAAGATTCCGCGCACCGAGGAGCTCAAAGAACGTGGTCTTCGGGTCTGCGCTGGATATCACTGTGCTGGCCGCAATCTGTTCACCATCCGCCAGTTCAATACCACTGACATGGTCACCATCAAGCAGAATCTGGGAGACCTCTGCCGAGGTCCTGATGGTTGCTCCATGACGGCTTGCAACATCTGCCAGTGTGGCGCTTACGGCGCCCATGCCACCCTTGGGTGTGGCCATGCCCTGTAACCCACTTAACCTTTGCAATGCGCAGAACACGCTGTTGTTGGAGCGCGGCCCAAGATTGGTGCCAAGCACCCCATCCATGCTCAGGGCACCTTTAAGTAATGGGTTTTCAAAGTTCTCCTGCAGGACATCATAAATATTGATTCCCGCGATACGCAAAAACTCACGCATATCCTTCTTGCCCAGCAAGCGGACGTTCAGGGCCGTCTTTGCCAGGCCTATCCAGTCACTGCGGTTGTGTGTTCCAACGCGGGGTGGAATACGATTGTTCAGGCGGTTGACTACCCCGGCAAATTTTCCCATAAAGCGCAGGTATTCCTTCATGGCGACCCGGTCTTTATCACTGATGTTAAGACCCTGCAATGAGCTTCCTGCGATCGTCAGGTGGTGGCCGTCTGCTGCCAGCGCCGTGGTTTTCATGTTTCGCTGTGAGAATGACAGGCCGCTGGAATCCAGCGACAGTTCTTTCCGCACATGCTTATCCAGTAAAAAGACGAGGTGCGCTGCAGCGGATACCTTGAAGTCCGGCGCAAACTCCCGCGTAATGGCGGCTCCCCCCACCTGTTCACCCGCCTCCAGTACGGTGACTTTTTTGCCGGCTTTTGCAAGGTAGGCCGCACAGATCAGGCCGTTGTGACCAGCACCGATGATGACGGTATGGTTTTCAGTATTAGTCATCGAGCCAGCCCTCCGGAACGGTATTGGGTTTGCGTATATCCCGCAGGATTTCACGTGCCGCGTTGGCGCCCGGGGCAGCCATGATGCCGCCGCCAGGGTGGTTGGAAGAACCGCACATATACAGGCCCTTCGCAGGCCCGCGATATTGGGCATAACCGGGTATGGGCCGGTTGAATAGCAGTTGATCCATGGTCAGCTCACCCTGGAAAATATTACCCTCGGTCAGGCCGATTTCATTTTCGAGTTCACGCGGTGTGCGGATTTCAGCATGCAGCACCAGGTCCTTGAATCCAGGCGCATACTTTTCGATCTGGTTCATGACGGTTTGGCCAAACTGGTCACGTTGCGCGTCTGTCCAGTCCTTGCCGTTTACCTTGGGTGGGACATATTGCACAAATACCGACATAAAATGTTTACCGGGCGGCGCCATGGTCGGGTCGGTCAATGTCGGTATCAGGATGTCAAGGTACGGGTCCTTGGACCAGGTACCATTTTTCCAGTCATCGTAAGCGAGTTCGAGGCGCTCAATGCTATCGACGACATGCAAATCTCCGCTGATAAGCTCCGGGTTGCCCTCCAGCGCGGTAAATTTGGGTAAGCCATCCAGCGCCATGTTGACCTTGCCGGATGAGCCACGAATCTTGAAATTCCTGACCCTGCGGAGAAATTCCGGATCGAGATCTTTCTTATCCATACATTCAAGGAATGTGCGGGGCAGTGTCATGTTGGAGACAACTATGTCCGCCTGGTACTCATTGCCGTTTTCCAGCGCGACTCCTGTTACCTTGCCATTGTTCACCAGAATCTGCTCAACTCCGGAGCCGGTTTCAAGTGTGCCGCCATGGTCTTCAAAACAGTCTTTCATGGCCACGGCAATGGCGCCCGTGCCGCCGCGTGCAAAGCCCCAGGCACCCATGGTGCCGTCGACATCGCCCATCGCATGGTGCAGCAGTACGTAAGCTGTGCCGGGCGACATGACACCCATGGCGGAACCGATGATACCGCTGCCGGCCTTGGCCGCCTTGATCAGGGGGTGCTCAAAATACTCATCGAGGTACTCGGAGATGCTCATCGTGTATAGACGCATCATGTCATAAATAACGTCTTCACCAAGGTCCATCAAGGCCTTGCCCATTTGCAACATTCCCATCAGGTCACGGGGCTTGAAGGATGTCGGGTCCGGGGCAGTGCGAAGCAGGAACTGCCGGATAAAGCGGCATTGGCGCATCAGGTCCCGGTCAAAGCGAACCTTGGCGTTGGCATCACGGGGACTTATACGGGCCATATCACGTCGTGATACGTCCGGATCAACATAGGAGCCAATATAGTCGCCATCCTCGGACATGGTCACGTTGCCGCCGGCATAGGGCACGATCTGCAAACCGTACTTGGCCAGTTCCAGGGAACGAAACACCTCGGGCCGCAACAGGCTGCTGACATAAGACGCGTTGGAATAAATCCAGTTCTTATGTAGCTCACGGCTGGCTGTCGCACCACCGACATAGGTGTTTTTTTCAACCATCAGGACGTCCAGTCCCGCCTTGGCAAGGTAGGCCGCATTGGTCAGGCCGTTATGGCCTGCACCGATGACGATCGCATCATATTTCTTCATGCTGACGGGTTCCCCGTTCGTAGTTGACTCAGCGTTGCATTCACTAGTCGGATAGGTTCGCATATCTTCTCTCAACTGTCCATCTCAAATGAATGATTGTTCATTCATTGAATTAACAATTAAAAGCCTTTATGCTGGATTAGCGAAAACCCCTATTTAGCCGGTAATCCAGTTGGAGCCAAAATAAATTTTGAATCAGACCCTTGCAAAGCCCCGAAGCAAACGGCGTACTGCGTCCAAAGAGCAGCGCCAGGTTCAATTGATCAAGGCAACTATCCGGTCAATAGCTAAAAACGGCCTGTCAGTGACCACGATGGCAACAGTCGCTAAAGAGGCTCAACTCAGCCAGGGGATCATAAACCTGCATTTCCAGAGCAAAGAACGTCTTCTGGAAGAAACACTGCTTTATGTTGTGGATGAATATCGTTGTGCATGGCGTAAAGCCCTGGAAAGCAGCGGCGATTCCGCCGTTGAAAAGCTGGTTTCAATGTTGAACGTTGATTTTGACAAACGTATTTGCCAGCGTAACAAGTTGGCGGTTTGGTTTGCGTTCTGGGGTGAAAGCCGGTCCCGCCTCACATACAGAAAAATTTACGCGGAAAGAGAAAAAGAATACAAGCAGGTCTTGAATGGTTTGTGCAGGGAAATCTGTAGCCAGGGGCAAAGTGATGTCAGTGCCAGCCACATTGCCACTGGTCTTGTGTCAATGCACGTAGGCCTGTGGCTTGATTTATTACTTGCACCGGCTGAGATGAACCTGGAACAGGCACGGTCAATAAGTCATTCTTACCTCGCGGTAGTTTTTCCTGACCAATTTCCAGGAATCCTCCGTGTCTAAGAAACACTGGATAGTTACTCCAAGCAACTGGTAAACGGATTCAATCGATGGAAAAAGAACAGATAAGGTCACTCATCGACGCACAGGCAGACCGGACTGCGCTGGAGCAGGCCTTCTACAGTGATTATGAAATTTATCAACGCGACATCGAAGAGATTTTTCTGCAGAGTTGGCTGTATGCGGGGCACATGAGTGAGATTCCCAAAGTGGGTGACTGGTTTTTATTCGAGCTTGCAGGTGAATCCATCATCATTGTCCGGGCGTCGGACAACAAGGTTAACGCGTTGGTGAACGTGTGCCGGCATCGTGGTTCGAGAATTTGCCTTGAAGATAGCGGTTGCTCAAAAAGGCTTGTCTGTCGTTACCATGGCTGGAGCTATGATCTCGAAGGCGACCTGCAGACAGCCGCACATATGGACGATGATTTTGATAAATCAGCGATCAGCCTGAAAAGAATCACTACAGAGATTTTGGAAGGCATGATATTTGTCAATTTTTCTGAACAGCCAGCCTCATTTGAGTCTGCCAGGCAAGGTTTGTCGGCGAATCTTAAGCCCTATCGGCTTGACCAGGCGAAGGTTGCCCATCGGCAAACCTACTCCATTGGGGCCAACTGGAAGCTATCGGTTGAAAACTACACCGAGTGTTACCATTGCGCGCCTGCGCACCCCGAGTATACCCGTGGTCATTCTCTGGCCAAGCCCGGTGCGAGGGCAACTGCAATGATGGAAGAGGTGATGTCACGGGCCGCGGAATGTGGTTTGAGTGACGGTATGGTCAACTGCACCTATCTCGATGAACCGGGCTTTGGTAGTGGTTTTGCATTTCAGAGGTACCCGATGTGGCGTGGCCATATTACCGGCAGTGAAGATGGCCAACCGGTGGCTCCCCTGCTGGGAGGTATCAGGGGATTTGATGGTGGTACCACGGACTTCCAGGTTGGGCCAGTGACCTTTGCCCTTGCTTACTGTGATTATGTGGTGATTTACCGATTTACACCGGTGTCATTGGATCAGTCCGAGTGTGATATCACATGGCTGGTCAGGGGTGATGCAGAAGAGGGAAAAGATTTTGATAAGGCTCGCCTGACGTGGTTGTGGGATGTCACGACCAAGGCCGACAAACGTATCATTGAATGCAATGCTGAAGGTGTGAAATCAAGATTTTACCAACCGGGGCCATACTCAACGATGGAAGACTTTACCTGGAAATTCATAAGCTGGTACCTGCAGACAATCCGGCCCTAGCCCACATATTGCACCGGTATCCCGGCCCTGGCTTGTTCAGCTGTGACTGGACTTGATCTTCCTTCTGACCATAGCTATGGCTATGGGTTATTCTGGGCATCCTGCCCTCCACCCCTTCGGGGTCAGTGTCGCTTTGCTCCCTGGACTAAATCGCTCCCGGCGATTTGGTCAGTCCAGACCTTCGCCCAAACACATCTACCCGGCGCCATCAGCCGGGATACTGGTGCAATATGCGGGCCAAGCAGGTATGGTTTGAGGGTGCATTTACCGGAAGTATGAAAACCTGTTGTGAAATCGACTCGTTCAATTGGAGAGGCTGACAAGGAACTTGCCCTGCGCCGCATGAAGCGCATCCCTTTGCTCCTGTTGCTTCTGATGGTTCTGTTATTTGCCATTACACTGAACCATCCAGCTGAATGGGCCGCCTGGTTACATGCTTTCGCCGAAGCGGGAATGGTAGGCGCGTTGGCAGACTGGTTTGCGGTCGTGGCCCTGTTCCGTCATCCGCTCGGCTTACCCATTCCTCATACCGCGATCATTCCAAACAGAAAAAATGATATTGGCGAGAGTATGTCCCGGTTTGTGGCAGATCACTTTCTTGAACCCGATGTTGTCAGGAAAAAACTCCAGGGGACAAACCTTGCTACCTTTGTGGTCAGCTGGTTAAAAAGTGAGAAGGGTAAGCGCAGCATAGAAGACCTTTCAACTTCGGTCCTGCGTTGGGCGCTCGGCGCGCTGCATGAGGAACGGGTTCGCCGTTTTCTATCGAGGCTTTCAAGTAAGCAACTGGCGAGTATCCAATTGGCGCCATTACTGGGCAGTACACTGGAATGGCTGGTTCGGGGGCAAAGACATCAGCAAATACTGAC
>CALJWY010000289.1 GCA_937974465.1 uncultured Lysobacterales bacterium
TCATTGCAGGGGTAGGCATACCAGTCGGTGCGATCGACGAAGTCCCAGCCGATGGTGTCGTCGGTGTAACCGTTCCCGTCATCATCGGTGCCATTTCCGGGGATCTCAGCCGAATTGACCCAGATATTGCCGTTGGTGTCGATGTCGTTCGGACCCGGCGGGTTGCTGCCTCCCAGATCGCCGTGGTCGTACTTGGCGCCTGTATCCAGCACACCGACCAGGACACTCGAGTCGCCGGTGGCAGTGTCCCAGGAAGCGTTCTACACAGGGGTTTACCTTGCCATAAACGGCGCCGTTGTCGGCTTCAAAAGTCAGTGGAAGTGCTTGCATAAACCTGTTATCGGTTGTTCCTGCGCCAGCTTTAGGTGCCATTTCAACATCGTCAATCGGTGTTCAGAACTGTGATAGGCTTCACATTTTTCAGCGCGGACAGGTGATTATGAAAGCGCGTATCAAGTGGATCGAGGGCAAGACATTTATGGGCGAGTCGGGCAGCGGCCATGCGGTAGTGATAGATGGTCCGCCGGAAAGCGGTGGCCGTGACCTCGGGATCCGGCCCATGGAAATGATCCTGCTGGGTCTGGGCGGCTGCACCGGGTTCGACGTGGTGCATATTCTTGAGAAGGCGCGTCAGCCGGTCAGCGACTGTGTTGTTGAGGTGGAAGCCGAGCGTTCCGATTCGGTACCCAGGGTATTTACCAGTATCCATGTGCACTTTGTCGTCAGTGGCGATGGCCTGTCGGACAAGCAGGTGGCGCGGGCCGTTGAACTCTCGGCAGAAAAATACTGCTCTGCATCACTTATGCTGGGCAAGGTCGTGGACATCAGTCACGACTATGAAATCATCGCTGCCACCGGTGAGGCCGGGTGATGCAACGTCCTGCCGCAACCCTGGGTATGCGTCACGTCGCACTCAATGTCCGTAACCTTGAGACCTGCGAGCATTTTTATGTCGGACTGCTGGGCATGGCCGTGGAATGGCGGCCCGATGTGGATAATGTCTACCTGTCCTCCGGTAATGATAACCTCGCATTGCATCGTGCAGCCGGGGGAGAGCCGCCCGGGCCCGGTCAGCGCCTCGATCATATTGGTTTCTTTATTGCCAGTGAGGATGAGGTGGATGACTGGCACGATTTCCTGAAAGAAAACGGTGTTCAGATAAAGGCATTACCGAAAACACATCGGGACGGTGCGCGGAGTTTTTATTGCAGTGACCCGGAAGGGACGATTGTGCAGATTATCTTTCATCCCCCGATTAGCAGCTAATCGCTGCCTTGCGCGAAGGTGTTTCTGTCAGCCTGATGTAAGCAGGAGCCCCGTCATTGTGAGTCGTGTTGGTGAACAAATAACCCACGTCATTGCGAGCAAAGCGAAGCAATCTCCTGAATCTGGCAGTGAATATCAGGTGCGCTCATTAAGGAGATTGCCGCGTCACTGCGTTCCTCGCAAAGACGGGAAGTGAGGTCGCAATGACGGGGAGGGTGGTATCACAGCGACGGCACATCAAAAAACACGGCTGTCCTCTGTTTTTTCTAAATCCGGTACGCCGTTGTCGTCATGACTTTTGATGCCAGTTGCATGAGTTTTTTGGCGGGTTCAGGCAGGTCGTTTGCACCGGCATCATGTGCCATGATTTCATGCTTTGCTTCGTCAAGTTTCATCTGTTCGAGGATCAGCCGGGACCTGCTGTCGTCGGCCGGCAGTTTTTGCAGGTGACCTTCAAGGTGTTTGACAACCTGGTTTTCGGTTTCCGCCAGAAAGCCGAGGCTCCACTTGTCACCGATAATTCCCGAAACGGCCCCGATGGCAAGTGAACCGGTGTACCAGAGCGGGTTGAGTAAGCTGGTATGTCCACCGAGTTCATCGAGGCGTTGCCGGCACCAGGCGAGGTGATCATTTTCCTCATCAGACGCCTGTTTCATCTGGTCGCGTGTTTCCTTGCGATGCGCCGTCAGTGCCTGGCCCTGGTAAAGCGCCTGGGCGCAAACTTCGCCGGCGTGGTTGACACGCATCATGCCAATGCTTTTCGCTTTATCAGTGGATGAGAGTTCCCTGTTCTCCGCCGGGCTGGACGGGTTGTCACGGCCCGAGCCAATGGGTTCCCCGAACACGGTTCGCAAGGCCCGGTCGGTATGCGCGATGCAGCGGTCAAGGAAGGTTTGTTCTCGTGCTTTCATGCTTATGAAGATAGCACGGTTTTTTGAAAACGTCCTCCAGGGGGGTATATGTCGTCTTTGCGAGGAACAAAAACGACGCGGCAATCTCCAGTCGACTGAGCCCGCATTACGGGATTGCCAGGCTACGCACTTGAAGAACTTAAACCTAACACATTGATTTTTGGAGGCACACCGGGCAACAGGTTACACCTGTAGGGCCGATGAGATGGTCTCCTCCCCTCTTATTAATCGGCGTCACAATGCGCCATGATGGAGATGTATAAACAACCATCAATAAAGTGAGGAGAAGACCATGGGTAAGATTACGACGATTGGACTGGATTTGGCAAAAAATGTGTTTCACGTAGTGTGCTGCGATAAGCATGGCAAGATCATCAAGAGGAAGATGCTGAGGCGATCAGGGCTATTGGCCTGGTTCGCCAATCTGCCGCCGTGTCTGATCGGAATGGAGTCTTGTGCCAGTGCCCACTATTGGGCACGCGCCTTGAAGGCCCAGAGCCATCGGGTGAAGCTGATCCCGGCGCAGCACGTTAAGCCATATGTCCGGGGCAACAAGAATGACTACAACGATGCGCTGGCCGTCGCAGAGGCGGTAACACGGCCCGAGATGCGCTTTGTCGCGATTAAGACACCACAACAGCAGGATATTCAAGCACTACACCGGCTGAGAGAGCGGCGTTTGCGAGATCGTACGGCGTTGTGTAATCAGTTGCGTGGCTTATTAGGTGAGTATGGGGTTGTTTTCTCCCGAGGAGTTAATGTGTTGCGCAAGCGTATTCCCGAGATACTGGAAGATAGCGAGAATGGACTGAGTGATTTTTTCCGTACTCTGCTATCCCGAGGTTATCAGCAGTTGACGGAGCTTGATGCCCATATCGATGCCTATACCCAAACACTCGAGGCCCATAGCAAGCGCGATGATGCCTGTCAGCGGTTGAGAACGATACCCGGGTATGGGCCGATTGTATCGAGTGCGTTCTATAGTGCGGTTGGCAACGGTGAGGCCTACCAGCGTGGCCGGGATGTGTCTGCATCGCTGGGGATAGTGCCCAGGCAACACAGCAGTGGTGGCAAGGAGGTGTTGCTGGGTATCAGCAAACGTGGAGACCAATATTTGCGCAGCCTATTGATCCACGGTGCCCGTGCGGTAGTCAATCAGGCGGCCAACAAGACCGATGCACTGAGTTGCTGGATTAACAAGACCCGAGCTGCCCGGGGTTTTAACAAAGCCGTTGTGGCGCTGGCCAACAAGCTGGCCCGGATTGGCTGGGCCATACTGGCCAACAACACGGTCTATCAGGCCCGATAACCAGGTAGTGAAAGAACTGAATATAAGTTAACAGAGGAGCCTGCCAACGATTGCGAAGATTTTGTAGCCCAAGATGACATCACAGGTCAGACCGGCGTATTGAAAACCTGCTAAATTCGACGGCCCGCTGAGGCCGAAGGGCCGATTAGGACGATACGCACGCATTTCATCGAGGCCAGGGGCATAATCCCCCATCAACAGGCCGGATATACGAAAGCAACCCTGTCCCTGTTATTAACGCTACAGAGTCTTGCAAAATGGGAGGAGACCATATACGAATTCATTCGGCCAATCCCGACCGGTCGAATGAATTCGACCCTACAATTTTTACTCGATGCGTGACCGCGCAGCGGGGTGAGGGGCGCGCAATGACTGAATATCAGGGGGTCCCTAGCCTGCATATTGCATGAGTGAGTCAGATTTTCTGATTTTTTGGTCCAAAGCGGGTTAGTTTCACGCAGCAAGGATATTGTGCTGGGGTTTTGGGTGTTTCAAGGCATGCAAAGGCA
>CALJWY010000290.1 GCA_937974465.1 uncultured Lysobacterales bacterium
GAAGCATTCCACTTGCTGAAGACCAAGTCTCTGCCAAAAGGCGATGCGCTGGCGTTGGCCGAATTTGCCGGCATCCAGGCAGCCAAGCAAACACCCTCATTGATACCCTTGTGCCACCCGATCTCACTGAACCGTGTTTCAATCCACACAAACCTGGTGGAAGAAGAGTATGCGGTGGAAGTCTACGCCGTGGCTGAGATCAATGCCCAAACCGGTGTGGAAATGGAAGCCCTGTGCGGTTTGAATATCGCCCTGTTAACCATCTGGGACCTGACCAAACCGGTCAATGCTGCGCTTGAGATCAGCGATATCCGCCTGCAGTACAAATCCGGTGGAAAAAAAGGTGACTGGGTACACCCCGAGGGTCTATCCGCCACGGCGCAATCGATACTTGATGACAGATAAGCCGTCCATGCTGCGCTATTCAGCCCATCTGCCGCTGCAGGGTATTGGGTCGGGCGGTCAGCAGAAAATCTGTGACACGCATATTGCCCTCATCGGGCTGGGTGGCCTTGGGTGTGCGGCGGCCCAGTATCTTGTTTCCAGCGGTATCGGGAAACTGACATTGTGCGACTTCGACACGGTTACGGAAAGCAACCTGTCGCGGCAGGTACTCTACCGCCAGAGCGATATCGGACGACTAAAAACTGAAGCCGCAACGGATCTGCTGCAAAACCTGAATCCGGATACCGAAATACGAGCCATTAGCCAACGTATGGCAGACGATGAGATGCGGGCATTGTTCCCCGCCTGCGACCTGGTCATTGATGCCAGTGACAATTACGGCACGCGCCTTGCGGTTAATCGCAACTGCCTGGAACTGGCAAAACCATGGGTGATGGCATCCTGTATCCGCATGGAAGGACAACTCACCCTGCTACGCCCGGACCAACCTGATCAACCCTGCTATCGATGCGTGTATGGGGAGGCGCCCGATACTCTTGAAGATTGTCCCGGTGCCGGGATATTTGCACCGGTGGCTGGAATCGTCGGAGCCTCGGCTGCACACTTTGCGCTTTGCTTTGCAGCCGGCATGGAGCCGCCCCGGGGTTTGCATTTATTCGATGCCATGAACTGGCATTGGCAGACACTCAAAGTCAGTAAACGTGAGGGATGCAGCGAGTGCGCTTGACGCCAGGCCCTGTTGTCAGATCAGATCCTGATCAAATTCACCCCGGCCAAAGAACATGAAAACTTAAGGCTGGGCCACGATATAACAGACCCAGCCGGGATCGGCGTCACCAATCTCAGACGGGGTGTAAATACCGTTACCTTCATTTTTGTCCTCATCCGTACCTTCCCAGTAAATATCGACCTGGGAAAATCCGGCCTCATACAAGATCTCGCGTATTTCAGGCAAGGTCCAAAGACGCCAGTGATAGCTAAACGCCTTGTCCAGACGCGAATTGTCCGGAAACTCGAAATGAATATTGCAGGTCATGCAGGAGTCGATGGGATTAAACGCCGCCTGTTCCCAGATATAGGTGAACTCATTGCCGTCTTCATCCTCGCACTCGCGTGGCTCTTCTAGCACCATGGGTGCCTCGAAGCCTCCATAGGCGTCCAGAAACAGGATTCCGTCTGAGACCAGGCCGTCCAGTGCTGCTGCGAAATATTCTCGCAGTGACTCGCGGTCGAGGAAAAGGTAATAGCTGAAGTTCATTGCAAGGATGATGTCCACCAGGCCCGGGCGGGTGTGGACTACATCTTCATGCAGCAACTCAATACGTTCGAACTGCTCAGGGTCCAGTGACGCAAGGTTATGTGCCCTGCCCCAATTCAATACATCCATATCCAGGTCGACACCGACCGCATGATGCTCATCATCCCGTTTGACCCACTCACAGGCGGTGTTGGCCGTTCCGCAAAAGTCCTCACGCAAAAACACCGCCGGCCGGGCACGTAGCTCGGACCAGGTTTGTTCGATGAAGTCTATTTCAGCTTCGACATCCTGTACCGAATGTTGATACAGAAGGTGTCGATCCGCGCTTGCTGCGAGGGGCTGGTCTGACTCAGGCGTCGGGGGCTGGGTATTTTTTCGAAACATACTGATCAATCAAAGCGAGGAAATCGGCGGTCAAATTATCACCCCTGAGCGTTGCAGCCTTTTCACCATCGATAAACACCGGCGCGACTGGAGATTCACCCGTACCCGGCAGACTGATGCCGATATCCGCTTGCCGGCTTTCTCCCGGACCGTTGACGATACAACCCATGACCGCGAGGCTGAGGTTTTCCACGCCCGGGTGTTTGAGTTTCCATGCGGGCATATTTTCACGCACATGATCGGTGACGTCGCGCGCCAGGGATTGAAAAAATGTACTGGTTGTCCTGCCGCAACCCGGGCAGGCTGTCACCATCGGCGCAAAGGCCCGCAGGCCCATGCTCTGTAACAACTCCTGGGCGACGATCACCTCATCATTACGCGACTGACCCGGTTCCGGCGTCAGTGAAATCCTGATGGTTTCACCGATGCCTTCCTGTAGCAACACGGCCAGCGCGGCAGTCGAAGAAACGATACCCTTGCTACCCATGCCCGCTTCTGTCAAGCCAAGATGCAGTGGGTATTCACAGCGTCTTGCCAGTTCCCGGTACACAAGAATTAAATCCTGAACCGCGCTGACCTTGCATGAAAGGATGATCCGGTCATGGGGCAAACCCAGCGTCTCTGCGTGCTCGGCACTGTCGAGGGCCGAGCGAACCAGGGCTTCACGCATCACGGCATCAGCAGCTTGCGGTGTGCTGCTTTTACCGTTGGCATCCATCAGCCTGGCCAATAATTTTTGATCGAGACTCCCCCAGTTGACACCGATACGAACCGGCTTGTCATATTCCATGGCGAGCCCGACGATGGTGGCAAACTGGTCATCACGTTTTTTACCAAAGCCGACGTTGCCGGGGTTGATCCTGTACTTGGCCAGCAAACGGGCACATTCAGGGTACTTTTGTAACAACATGTGGCCGTTATAGTGGAAATCGCCGACCACGGGGACATGACATGACATCATCTCCAGCCTTTCCATGATTCCCGGCACTGAAGCCGCAGCATTCTCTGTATTAACCGTAATGCGGACCAGCTCGGAACCAGCGCGGGCGAGTTCGGCAATCTGCCTGGCAGTTGACTTGATGTCCTCGGT
>CALJWY010000291.1 GCA_937974465.1 uncultured Lysobacterales bacterium
CCCAAAAGACCAACAGGGCCAGGGGACAAATAGCATGGTGCAAGTGGGTGGTGCAAGACACCCACCTGAAATGTGTAGAGACACAAATATGAATTTAATTTCTATGAAAATTGGCGGAGGCGGCGGGATTCGGACATTTCACCAAGTCAAGTAAAGCAATGCGTTACAGGGCCACCGTTAAAAACGGCATTTGTTCTATAACCGTTTTGCGACACAAAGCAGTCGTCCGATTTATTGAGCAAAATCAAACCACCAATTACGGAGCTGGCGGTAAGGTTTCCGTCAGCCCATTGGTCACCTCTGCAATGACATGACCAGCAGGTTTTCGAGTATCCAGTGATACTCACCAGTGTTCAGGCGAACCAGCACGATTTTTACATCGCTATATTTGGAAGATGGTTTTTCATGAAAATAGTACTCGCTACAGGTCATCTTCTTGACAGGTAAAGCGACAAACGTCCCGATCACATGCTTTTCCCGATAGCCAACTGCGGCCTGGCACTCGCCATTGTCATTGAGGATCGTAACCAGTGAATATATATCGTTGATCACATACGTGGGCGCCTCAGCACCCCGCTGGCCGAAACCATTGGTGAACTGGAACCCTGCATAGGCTATTGCCGCAGCAAGTACGAGAAGTGCCAGAATTTGAAGTTGCCTCATAGTCTTTAGTCGATCCTCTTTGATGACAGCATACTACTCACTTGATGATTCAGCCAGCCAGCAGCAATCATTCATCGCAATAAAAGAACCAGTTAAACCTGGTTGTCGGGTTAGATCGCCCCATGTTTGACCAAACGTATTTCATTCCCACCACCAGGTAATGGCAGGAACTCGGCTTCATCGGTCATTTTTTTTATAAGGAAAATACCCATTCCACCAAAAGGGCGGTCTTTTAACGCGGTATCCAGTTGGGGTTCGTTGACATGACTTGAATCGAATGTCTTGGCCTGATCCCGAATCCTGATGATAACGGTATCTCCGTCACCTTCCATGTGTAATTCGACTTTGCCGTCGAGATCTCCATAGCCGTGAACAATAACATTGGTGACCGCTTCATCAACCGCCAGCCGTAAGTCTCCCAGGGCCCTTTCGTTTACGCCAAGAAGTGCGCCGACCTGATCGATATATTGTCGGATTACCTGAAGGTTTTCGAGACTGGCTTTGACCGAAAGATCAAATACCTTTTCCACATCCGTTACCCTGGAAATCTTTTAGAAGGAATTTAGGGCTTCGTCCCGATCCTGGTAGATATCCAGGTACATATCGAACCCCAGTGTTTTGATGACCCTTGCTACCGACTCCGTAGGGTTGAGCAGTTTTAGATAGGGGGATTTGCTCAGAGTCGAAGACTCTTCGCTGCTGAGCATGTTGGTCAGGGCATGAATGGCGCGGAAGCCGGCACTGCCCATGTAGTTAACTCCACTCATGTCAAGCAGGATATGTGTAGCACCACCCGCTACCACTTCAGTTGCCTTATCCTGCAGTGCTTTTTGAGTGGCGGCATCGATGTCCCCCTCAAGCCTTAGAATCGTGACTGGAACATTGCTCTGCGCCTCTCCAACCATAATGTTTAATGTAGCCATAGATAACACCTCCTGCCTTGTGTTAGATAAACTTAATATTAAGTTTACACGTTAATCTGCCAGTTGTCGCCCGGCTTTATTGGTGGCGGTTTATATCAGCCAGCAGCAACCTGGGGCAGGTATTTTAACGCGAGCATTGTTATGTCATCGGACTGTTCAGCTTCACCGCGAAACTGTCGAACAGCATCAAGGACGATAGCGAGGAAACTCTCTGTGTCATTTCCTTCCGGGGCTGCTATTTCAAGGATGCGCTGTTCGGTAAACTGATCACCATCCAGGTTTTTAGCCTCGTTCACACCATCTGTATAGGTGAAAACGAGGTCGCCTTCATGCAGCGTGACAGTCTTAACCGCATAACTGGCCGTGGGAAACAAACCCAGCACTCCGCCCGTGATATCCAGTAGTTCGATGTCTCCATTTTTTCGGAAAACCATAGGGGATTCATGACCAGCGTTCACATAGGTTAACTTCCCGGTTTCAGTATCGAGAAAACCAAAAAACATTGAGGCAAACATACTGGAACCTGCGTGGGTGGTTGCAATATAGCGGTTGGTTGTGAGAATGCTGTTCAACAACACCTCGCTGACTGAATTCGTGGGCTTCTCAGGACCTGTATCGATAAGACTCGAACCCACGCAACCATATAGTGAAGAAGCGCGAATCAGGCTGCGAAACAGGGTCATGAACAAGGCAGCGCCGACACCCTTGTCACACACATCACCTATCACGACAGCCAAGTGTGAACTGTCCTCTAACTTGAAAACATCGTAGAAGTCTCCGGCCACCTCGCGCGCCGCCTCAAACCTTGCTGCAATCTCCCAGTTATCAACTTCAGGTATTGAGCCCGGTAAAAAATCGGCCTGGATTCTCCGTCCGATTTCCATCTCTTTCTGATAACTCATCAACTTGGCCGTACGGACCTTGATTTGTTCAACAATTTCCCGCTCCCGCTGCAAAACTGCTTGCAGGACGGCTTTGAAAGCCTCGGGGTCGGCAGACAGGGCCTCGTAAAAAACTTCCCGGTTGATGCTGAGTAATAGGGAATCGCTCTCAGCTGTCACCGATGCGCTGCGGATTTCGGAGTCAAGAACCGCCATCTCTCCGAACACTCCACCTTCTTCGATATAGGCCCATATGACTTCGCCATCGTGAACCCGCACCTTGCCTGAAATGACAAAATACATTGTTGAACCGGTTTCGCCCTGAGTGATAATGTTTTCGTTGCTGTCAATGCGCAAGGTTTCAGCATTTGCCGCCAGATCGCTCAATACACGTTCTTTCAGACCACGCAGGAATTTGCAGCCCCTGAGGATTTCAATCTTGTTTTCTTTGTCAATCAATGATATTTCCGAAGTTAGCACCCCTGCCAGAGTGGAGGTTGTTTTGTGGTTTCATTCTGATTGGACAGACCTAGAATAAAAGCCTTCTTACCCTAAGTCCATGCTTATTCATTTTGTCCCGGGTTTCTTGACAAGCACTCCTGACGCTTACAGGGTTTACCGCCGGAAAATGCTCCACGCAAGCTTTACCCGACTTCAACCATGCAGGCAGGGTCAGGTTCGGGTTAGCAACAACCCGGTTGGTGTCCTTGTGGCGTTGATGCTTGCTGAACAGCTCATCCCGGTTATCGAGTCGCTCAACCGCGCCCCGAAAAGGGCGATGACCTTACCATCATTTCCAGGGCAGCTTGCTCGACTGGCCTGCCATCAAATTGGATAAAGCCACAAATGACGCTTATGTAGTTACCCTGCCAGTTCCCTACAGACTATAATATTTGCATGTTTTATTGGGAGTTCAATTCATGTTGCACTGCACATTGTTCACCTGCGACTACAAGTAATACCAGGGAGTAATAATGAGTATTTCAATTTCAAAAGATGTACTTACCCAGGAACTGCAGGATGAAACTGTGCTTCTTGATCTGGACAGCGAGAATTATTTCGGCCTGGACTCGGTAGGCACCAGGATTTGGCAGTTGCTGAATGAAGGGCAAGATGAGGTCGCTATTGTTAACACCTTGCTGGATGAATACGAGGTTGAGCGAGAAGTGTTGGAGAAAGACATCTCTGGGCTCCTGAGTCGTCTCAACGAGGCGGGATTGATCAAGATTGCCTGAACAGACTTCGAACTGGCATAAGCTCACGCACCTGAAGCGTTCGCAATGGGTTGTGATTGTGCAGTCGCCATTTGTATTACTGCTCACCTGGATTCGACTTCGTCGTGGTGGCTATCAGAAGACACTTGATCACATCGTGACGGGTCCTGAGCCGGTATTACCACCGGAAAAACAATTGACCATGGCAAAAGAAGTGACCTTTGCGCTGGCCATTGCGATTAAAGCTGGTCCGTGGCGACCGCAATGCCTGGTGCGTTCACTGGCGTTGGGGTGGTTTCTCGCTCGACGAAGTATTCCTTTTTATATACGCATTGGCGTACCGCATGAAAAGTTTAATACCGGGGAAAATGGCGAGGTCAATTTCAGCGCACATGCATGGGTGGAGCATGCGGGTGTCGTTCTGAACGATCGGCAGGACATAGCCGAACAGTTCAGTGCATTTGATACCGGATCAGGTTCAGCATGAAGGTTTACCGTATTTTCGATTTATCTTTTGCCTGTACCTTTCCGATCGAGGGTCTTACTGTACTGGCTCAGCGAGCTTCGGACTGGCGCGTGGAGGTTGAGACGCAGGCCCTTCCCGAGTATGAACTCGAGTGGTTTCACAGTTGGAAGGATCCGAACGGTGATGAGGTCATGGCATGTGCCCACCATGGTGAAGCGTACCTTCTGAGGTTTAGCGGGCTGGCCTGTTTTACCATTGATTTCAATTCGCGGCGGGTTTCGGTATCACCAGAAAATAAATGTCCCGAAAGCACACTGGCGCATCTTCTGATTGATCAGGTCATACCACGTATTCTTGGCCACCAGGGCCGCATGGTAGTTCATGCGAGCGCGGTGGAGATTTCCAAAGGACATGCAGTAGCCTTTACCGGCACTTCGGGGCGAGGCAAATCCACCCTGGCCACCGCATTTTTCAGTGCCGGGTATAGCTTACTCAGCGACGACTGCCTGTTACTTGAAAACCGGGATGGTGCGGTCTATGCGATGGCCTCTTATCCTTCCTTGAGGCTATGGCCTGATTCCGCCGATGCGGTGGTTAATGAGAGCAGCGTGAAAGGTGCCAGGTATTCTGAAATGGCGCATTACACCAGCAAGAGGCAACTCCTGTTTGAAGGAGGGGGTGGATCAGCATCGCCCCACTGGGTAAAGCTAAGCCGGCTTTATCTTCTCGAGGGTGGTTCGGCACAAGCGGGCTCAAATCGTGTTGAGATTACTGCGGTAGGTGGAATGACCAGTATCATGGCGCTGATTGAAGCCCTGTTTACGCTGGATGTCGTTTCTGAAAAGTCAGTGCGGCGAAATTTTGACGTTGTGCGACGGGTGTCGGGTGGTGTGATAATAAAACGAGTGATGTACCCCCGCAGTTATGAAGCCTTGCCAGAAGTAATCGAGGCAGTCGAAAGAGACTGTCGAGCATCTGCAGGGGGAGAATCATTGCCATCTCCGAAAAAATGATTAAACTCATGAGTCAATGAGGCAGCAACGGGCAGCAGCAACAATGGCAGAGCGCAAGAAAATAAACATCCGCAGAACAGTTCACCAGGCAGTGCGCGTGAGCCTTACCGAAAACCTGAAATGCAGCACCTTGGCAGCTGACCATCACTGATAATGATTTCACCCGTCGGGCCGCTTTCACCCGCCAGGTAGGCGGGTTGCCATGAAACGCTACCTGCTGCGCCTATTCCTGCCGCTGGTATTGCTCGCCGCGTTGGTGACACATATATCAGGCATTTTCAGCATTCCTTACGTCAACCAGTTAGACAGGCTTCTCTACGATACCCGTTTGCGGTTAAGCGCCCAGGGCGGCCAGGACCCACGCATAGTCATTGTCGCCATCGACGAGGCCAGCCTGAATACCGAGGGGCACTGGCCCTGGACTCGCGACAAGCTGTCGCGGTTGATCGAACAGTTGTTCGATTACGGGGTTGCCGTGGTCGGTTTCGACATGGTGTTCGCCGAACGCGACGAAAGCGCCGACCTAAGGCTGTTGCGTGGCCTGGCAACCGACAAGGACGACGGCGCCTTTATTACGCGTCTCAATGAACTCGGCCCGTATCTGGATCGTGACCGCATGTTTGCCGATGCGTTGACCTTGGGGCCAACTGTGCTGGGCTATTACTTTGATACCAACCGTGAGACTGCCTTTAACACCGGTGAATTGCCGTATCCGGCCTTCGATGTCAACCCCGACATGGCCGCAGCAATGCGCCTGCCACTGGCGCACGGTTACGGTGCGAATCTGCCGGAACTGGCGGCCAGCGCCTACAGTGCGGGTTTTATCAATAATCCGCTGATCGACGAAGATGGCGTAGTGAGGCGTGCACCGTTGCTGCATAAGTACGAACTGGCGGTTTATGAATCCCTGTCGTTGGCGCTGGGTGCGACCTACCTTAGCGATGTGAGCCTGCCGATATTTGTGCAGGAGATGGATATGCTGGATGACTACCCGCCGCTGGAGGCAATGGAACTGGCCGGAGAACGCATCCCGATCGATGCACAGGGCGCCGTGCTGGTTCCCTATCGCGGTCCGGTCGGCAGCTTTCCCTATGTATCCGCCACGAGAATCATCAACGATACCCTGATCAACAAGGACGTACTACAGGGTACGATCGCGCTGGTTGCAGCCACGGCGCCGGGACTGCTGGACATCCGTTCGACGCCTTTTGGTTCGGTCTACCCGGGGGCGGAGATTCATGCCAATGTCATTGCCGGCATCCTGGATGGCAAATTCCGTTGGCAACCGGCTTACACCGTGGTGTTGGAGTTGCTCAGTGTGCTTATATTTGGCCTGATGAGCGTTCTGATCCTGCCGTTGCTGAGTCCGATAAGAGCTACCATTCAGACCTTGTTGATCTTCGGCACGGTCATTCTGCTCAACTATTACATGTGGACCGTGGAGATGCACGTCCTGCCAATGGCCACCACCCTGATAGCCATTTCGGGTATTTACGTGCTGAACATGTTTTTCGGGTATTTTTTCGAGACCCGTTCACAGTTCCAGATGAGCGAGTTATTCGGACAGTATGTGCCCCCGGACCTGGTCAAGGAAATGAGCCGTGACCCGCAAAACTATTCGCTGGCTTCCCAGCGGCGTGAGATGACCGTGCTGTTCAGTGATATTCGGGATTTCACTTCGATTTCGGAACACCTCAATCCGGCACAGTTGTCCCAAATGCTGAATGAATACCTGACTCCGATGACTGAAATCATTCAAAAGTACAATGGCACCATCGACAAGTATATCGGCGATGCTCTGATGGCCTTCTGGGGGGCACCTCTGGAAGACCCCGACCATGCCAGCCACGCGCTCCACGCCGCACAGGGCATGCTGGATGAAATTCATAACCTGAACCGTGATTTCGCAAAAAAGGACTGGCCGATTATCAAGATAGGGGTAGGCATCAATAGCGGGGAAATGAGTGTCGGTAACATGGGTTCGCATTTCCGTCGTGCCTACACCGTGCTGGGTGATTCTGTGAACCTGGGTTCGCGACTGGAGGGACTGACCAAGCTTTACGGGGTAGACATGCTGGTTGGGGAGAGCACCGCGGAACAGGCACTGGATTACGATTTTCTCGAGATCGACCGGGTGCGGGTCAAGGGTAAAGAAGAACCAGTGAGCATGTATCAGCCACTTGGCCTGAAAGGCTCACTAGGCGCCGAGCAGAAAAAGTATGCGCAACTCTTCAGGCAAGTGCTGGCTGACTATCGCGCCCGCGAGTTTGATATGGCCGAGGAGGCCTTGTTAAAAATGATCGAGGAAAATCCCGGAATAAAGCTTTTAGATATCTACCTTGAGCGGGTGCGCGTATTCAAAATCAAGCCGCCGCCACCTGATTGGGACTTCGTATTTACTCACGTTACAAAGTAGTAGTTTTGCGAGATTTGAGGTATGCTTATAGATAGGGGTATTATTTCTAATGGAAAAAGATGACAATCATGAACACGTTTAAACGAAATTTGTGTGTTTTGACGAGCTTGTTTCTTGTAACGCCAATAACGGCGATGGGGCTGGACTCAAGCGCAACAGTTGTAGTCTCGCGTGGCATGGTTAACGCCACAACCTCAGGGGACGAGAGAGTGCTCGGCCAAGGGGATTCCGTCTTTGTCAGTGACACGGTTACGACCGGTGACAAGAGTTTTGCAGTATTGCAATTCATTGACGGTGCAAAGGTTACAGTGCGACCCAACTCAATCATGCTCGTCGAGGAATATGCCTATAACGGCTCCGATGAGGACGCGGCTAGGTTAAGCCTGATCGAAGGCGGCCTGCGTGTTATTACTGGCGCCATGGCCAAGAACCATCCTGACCATTACAAGGTGAAAACCCCGGTGGCACTGATGGGAGTGCGCGGTACCGAGTTCGCCGTAATGCTCTGCGGTGACAGGCTCTGTGAAGAAGGCGAGGTTGCCGGCAAATAGGCCCACGGCTGACACCTTACAGTTTTTTGCCGGCCCAGGCCGGCATGTTCAACGAATAGTAGAAATGCCCGCGCAAGCGGGCATTTTTTATGAGTCGCTGGCTTTGCGCTATGAGTCGCTGGCTTTGCGCTCGGGCGGCAGCAATGCCGCCGCCGCGGGCTTTTCAGCCGCGCTTCTGACAGCGGAAGTCTGTGGTAGTGGCAATCCGCATTTCTCCAGATGTGAGCTGGATGTGTAATAGAAAATCACCGTGGGAATGTCGGTGATTCCCAACTCGGCAGCTGCACGCACCCTTTCCGGCTGATCCATAATCATGCTGTTGCTTTCAGCCATCATGCTGACCAATACCGGCATGTGTGAAAAACCATAGGCTTGGAGTTCTTCGGTAAGCGCTTGCATACGGGTAGGGCTGATCTCATCTGCGGTGGGAATATCGAACCATGTCTCGAATTCATTAATGGAAACCTTAAGATGATGATCGCCTGCGTACCAGACTGGCACAGGGGCTGCTTGTATGCCCTTGTTCAGGAACATATCCTGTAGTTTCTTGAGGCTAACGTCCGCACCAAAAAAGCTGATCGGTACTTCGTAGTCCCGGTGATACAGGAATACGACCGGGATGCCGGCCTGGTCCGAATCGGCTCGCAACTGGTCCAGGGTATTTGTATCCAGCACGGCCTGGCGGGTGCTCCAGAACAGGCTGATGAGCTGTGACCGGGGCCGCTTCGGTGATGCAAACGGGTCAGGCCCGCCCGGCAGGTACCAGTAGGTTGAACTGTCCAGCCCATCGAATTCAGAGGGGTGAAGCTTGCCATGGCTTTCGCCATTGAGCCATTCGATCGGTGGGCCAAGCGCGGTGTTTTCTTCAAAGTAGCGCCGTTTGACTTCTTGAACCGTCCCAACCGGGGATAGTTCATCGAGGCTGAAGGCAGGCGCCATCTTGCGGGTTAGCGCTTCCGCGCTGTTGCACGGCCAGGCCAACACGCGTGGCGGCACTTGCAGGCAGGCGAGCTGAGTGTCGTTGGCATAGGCGGCCTCACCGGGGTTGAGCTCCACTACCTTGCCGTCCTTGGTCAGGTAAACCTGGCTCTGATCCACGGTGACGTAAAGGCCGGGTGGGGTGCCCTCAAGTTCCAGGCACTCCGAATCCTGGGCCTGAGCAACGGCCTGTGCGGAGGCCAGGATCAGTATGATCAGGGTAATCAGGGTGCTCAACGAACTTTTCTTCAGGATAACGGTAAGGCTTATGCTGCTGATCATTCTTTAATTTACCTGCTGTTTTGCAAAACCCGGCCAGGGTGAATCTTAATCATACTATATTATTTCAAAGACGTCGGAGTAAGTACTAATTGATCTTGTGCGACGTGTGTATTCCGCAAATTTTTCGAGGAACCTATGCGAGCTTGGCGCAATAAGCTCCCGGCGAGCAGTGATGGATTGAACCGAGTGGGCTTATTGACATCGCGCGTGTTGCCCGAACATCGACTGTAACGCAACCGGCATTGCGAGGGAGTGTTCTCCATCACTATTGTCTGGATGGCAGGGATTGTGCGCAGGCCACACCCATGATTACTGCGTAGGTGATCGCGTTGGCTGGGATTTGCAGGCTGAAATCGAACAGGGAATGGGTTGCCACCAGCGCCGTGGCGGCGAGACCAGTGGCAGGGTAGATCCAGTCGCGTCCGCGCCGACGCAGGCCACCCAGGCACATAACAGCCAGGCGTGTAATGGCCAAAAACAACAACATTGCTGCCGGCCAGCCCAGTTCAAACACGTTTTCCAGGTAGGTGTTGTGAGCCCGGTCGACATGTGAGGTCAACGAGCCGTCACGATACAGCCGGAAGCTGTCGGCAAAGGTGCCATATCCAAATCCAAGCCAGGGGTTATCGTCGATACCCTGAGAGGCCAGCGCGTAAGCGTTCAGCCGCTGGGGAGCGTCGAGGCCCAGGTTGTCCATACGTTGCAGCAGGATTTCACTGGTCAGTACGAAGGCCGTAATGGTTACGGCGAAGGCTGCCACGATTGCAGCCAATGACCGCGGTCCGGCGAATTTTTGCCGGTAGGTCACGGCAAGCGTCAATACCAGCGCTGCGACCACGAAAGCGCCGAAGCCGGCCCTGGAGTGGGTCAGGATTAGTGCTGAAACCATTAACAGCAAGGCAGCGAGTGGCTTCCAGGCGCGCACGATGAAATGTTCGATCTCATCACGCCATCCGGTTGGTAACGAATAGGCCGGGTTGCGTCGCAACGCCAGCCCACGGTAGGTTCCGGCCAGTGCACACAACACGCACAGCCCCAGATAGGTGGCGAAATGGTTGCGGTTTACGAATGGCCCGCGCACGGTCCCCCCGGCCGGACCATTCCGGAACCACAGGCGGGGTTCCAAATCACCCCAGTAAACGGCCAGTCCAAATAGGGCGTAGGCCAGTCCGGCCAAAGCGATCACCTTGAATACAAGAGCGGCGCGCTTCCGGTCTGCGCATAGTTGCAGTGACAGGAAGAAGACCAGCCCGTATGACAACAGGCGCAGAAGGGCTACCAGCGTGTCTTCCCTTGCCAGGGAGATGCTGCCGCTAAGCTTCATGTCGAGAGCCTCACCAGCCATGCGCCAGACAGGATGGTGCCAGTCAGCAGGCACATAGTGGCTTACCTGCACCATCACCCATGCGCAAACCAGCAGGAATGGCACATACACCGTCGCCGGCAGCGATACCGAACCCTGTGCAGGTCTGGCCAGCGCCCGGATCGACCACAGTATCGCCATCACTGCCGTGGCAAAAGCACATAAGGTCCATGACCATTCACGGTTGCTGCCCAGCGGCAGTGGCGCCAGTACCAGCAATGCGATGAGTAAAATGAATATGATCCTGTTCACCGGGTGATTCTGCTCAGTGTGCTGGCGACGTGGTTTGCAGCAGGCGCTGTGTGCTGCCTTCCAGTACCAGGCAGGTCAGCAAGCCGGAGTAAAAAGCACCGGTGTCGAGGCCAATCCGGTTCGGCAACATTTCCGCGTCAGGTGCCGGGGTGTGGCCGTGTACGACGATGTATTCGTGTGGCGTTTTGTGGTCGATGAACTCGCGACGGATCCACAGTAGGTCGTCGCGGTGCTGGCTCTGCAAAGGGATACCTGGCCGGATACCTGCGTGAACGAAACAATAACTACCTTCCTGGTAGCTCAGTTGTGATTGTTCGAAGAACTTGAGGTGGCTTGCGGGCAGGGCCTGGCGCAGCCGCAGCGCAACATCATGCAAATCAGTGGCCCGCGCAGCGCTGGACAAAGGCGGGCGCTGTAGCGCGACACCGTAACTCAGCAAGGTGGCCAATCCGCCGAACCCGAGCCAGCCGGCCGTGGCCTCGGGATGTTGCAGGAAATCCAGCAGCGCCTGCTCATGGTTTCCGCGCAGGTAGATGGTTTCGAAATCCGGCAGGCCATCGTTTAACAGTATTTCAATAACCTCTTTTGAGGACTCTCCCCGGTCAATATAATCTCCCAGGTAGAGTAGTTTCTTTGTCCCTTCAAAGTCTGCGCCGTCGGCCAAAATCAGGCGGTGAGTCTGAGCCAACAGGTCTGCGCATCCGTGTATGTCACCGATACAGTAAATGCGTGTCGCGGGCGTCAATGCGGGCTTGACGGGTTCGGCGCTCTTGCCGCGCAGTCTAGAGAACAGGCGGCTCAAGCGCTTCTTCCATTTCAATGAGAATATCAGGATGGCTGAGGGCCAGCAGGGCGGCTACCCGGGAATAGTCGATGGCGCCTGAGCGGAAGCGGCTAATCAGTGCCTGGCGCTGCAGGTTCCAGCTAAGTATGGTCTGGTCCTGCAACAGCCGAAGTCCTTCGGCATCTAGCCAACGGCGGTGCGCGAAACCCAGTTCCAGTCGCAGCAACATCATGGGCGGCTCGACCCGGCCTGTCCAGGCGGACATCTTGAACGCGGCTGCAGTCTCCTCGCCCTGTTCGCCACTGACCGATCCGGCTGCGGCAAGCCGTAACCAGGCCCGGGGCTTCATTGGGGCCAGCGCAACCACTTCACGGGTAGCGGTGGCCGAAGCTGCCAGCGCGGTGAGGCGCTCCTCTGCCGGTAGCGCGCTATCCAGCCAGCGCAAGTAATGCAAAGTGCCAAGACCGTCATAGTAGCGGTAGTGTCCGTGCTGCCTTAACGATTCCCCAGCCCGGGCGATGAGGGCGCGGCGTTGCAGGTCGGGAATTACCTCCCCAGACCAGTGCAGGGCGATGGATGTATCCACAGGCAGGTAGCCGAAGCTGGCTCGCAGGCGCGGCCAGCACAGCAACACCAGGCAGGTGGCCAACGCCAGCACGAGAGATGCCTGAAGATAATGGTTAATTGGGGTGCGGAATCTCACCTCGGATCGGCTCAGTCCTGGTAATACTGGCCATAACGGCCATGTACGTAATAGTGGCCAGAGTCTCCGTAACCCAGGCGCCCATAGCGGCTCATGTTGACCTGTTGCAGCACTGCGCCGACAAGGGGGATGTCATTTTGGCGCAGCAGGTCGAGCGCCGCGCGCGCAACCTTGCGTGGGGTCTTGTCCCAACGCACAACGAACAGTGTTTTATCTACCAGTCGGCTGATAACGCGTGCATCAGCCACCGCCATGACCGGGGGCGCGTCAAACAGCACCATGTCGTAATGTTCGCGCATTATTGCCACGATCTGTTCCATGCGTCGCGATGAAAAAATATCGGTCGGGCTGGCGTTCAGCACGTCGCCGGAGCTCATGAAATCGAGACGCTCGAAGTCCAGTGGAGTGACGTACCGGCTGATATCCGCGTCCTCGGAAATTACCATGTCCAGCAGGCCCGGGGTTTCTTTGTTCACATCGATCTGAGCCCCCAGGCCAGTTCGGCGCAAATCAGCATCAACCAGCAGGACCCGCTTGCCGGCGCGGGCGAGGACAATCCCGAGCGACAGGGACAAAGATGATTTGCCTTCCTCGGGCACTGAGGACGTGAACTGCAACACCTTGAGTTCATTGTCCGGATCGGACAGCTGCAAGGATATCTTCAGCGAGTTCAGGGCCTCGCCAAATGCCGAGGCCTGGTTCTGCACCATGTAGGTACTGGGTTTTTGACCTGATGGCAGCAGCGGTACTACGCCAAGAGTGTTGATGCGCAGTTCGCGCTCGACCTGCTCGGGCGAAAGCAGGCCCGGCCGCAGGGTATGCAACAGCAGCGCCAGCGCATATCCAGCCAGGAATCCGCCCAGTATGAAGATTATCAACGTTCGCTTACGGTTGGGCGCGGACGGGCCGGATGGCACCTCGGCGGCTGAGATGACCCGCGCATCGATGGTTTGGAAATCCTCCGTCGAGCTGGTTTCCTTAAGCCGGCTCAGAAAACGGTCGAACAGGGCGCTATTTGCCGAAGCTTCCCTTTCCAGCGCGCGCAACTGGATTGCTTCGCGGTTTTGCAATCCGGCATCCGCTTCGGTTGTGCGAAGACTCCTTTCAATGTTCTGCGCTTTCGCCCGCGCGAGCTCCAGTTCGTTGGCCAGGCCGCGCTGGATGCTCTCGATCTCTGTGCGCATGCGCTCTCGAATGTCCGTAATCTCGGCGTTGACCTGCAACATGCGCGGGTGCTTGGGGCCCAGTTCCAGGCTCATTTCAGCAGCCCGGTTTACGGCCTCTGCCTCCTGGCGATAAAGCTGCGGAACCACCGGTGAGGCCAGCATGTCGACCGCAAACTCGATGCCCTGGTTGTCGTTCTCAAGCAGGTTGTTAACTTGCTCAAGGCGGGTTTCGAGATCAATGCGCTGAGCACGGGCGACGATCAACTGGCTGTTCAGTTCCGAGACCTGGTCGGCCAGCAGTCCGACCCCGGAGTCCGGGGCCAGGTTGTGTCGCTCCCGGTAAATCTCTACCGCACGTTCAGATTCGGCGACTTTCTGCTTCTGCTCCTCCAGTTGCCTGGTCAGCCATGCAGTGGCCTTGCGCGTGGCGTCGAGCTTGGCCTGCATCAGGTCGTCGATATAGGCCTCCGGCAATTCATTGGCTACGCGCGCGGCTAATTCAGGATTCAGAGACCTGAAACTGATGGTTATGATGTTTGTATACTCGATGCGCACCAGGCTCAGCTTTCCGAGGAAAGCACTGACAGCCCCTGCCATCCGGCGGCTTGCGAGTTCTTCGTCGCTCAAGTCTACCTGCGTGACTACTTCGACTTCACCGCTGATGGCTTCCCTGACGGCGCGTTTCCAGTCAGCGGGAATCCAGTTCTTGGGATTGAGGTACTTGAGGAAATTGAAAAAGCCTTTTTCGGGTTTACGCAGGTCCGGGTTGAACTCCGCCTGGTTTAGCAGGTTCAGCCTTTCGATGACCTTTTCTGCCAAGCTGCGCGAGCGCATGATTTCTATCTCGCTGTCTGCCGCATCGCCGTGGAAGTTCGGGGTCAGTACCTGCTCTATATTAACCACTTGAGGCTTGGGCAGGCCCAGTATCAAGCTGGACTGCGCGGTGTAAATGTTTTTGAGTTGGTTGACATGCACGAAACCCAGCAGGGCGGCGAACAGCGTTGTAGCAATGATCAGTTTGCGGCGGTACCAGATGACCTGTAAATACTCCAGCCACTGTAACATGTCGCCCTGTTCGCGCTCGGTATTAACGTCCTGTTGGAATTCCTGCATGTTCATGGCTGCATGACCGGCACTCAGAAAATGCGTTCCGCCACACGTATGACGTCGCCGGGTTGTACCTTTTCGTTGACTTCGAGTTTCACTTCATCGGAGTTCTGGCCTGCACGCACCACGTACACGACATCTTTCTTGGCCCGGTAGGTGTATCCTCCTGCGCGTGCAATAGCCTCCAGGTAGGTCATTCCTGCGGTGAATTCGAACGGTCCCTGAGATTGCACCTCGCCCATCATG
>CALJWY010000292.1 GCA_937974465.1 uncultured Lysobacterales bacterium
GGCGAGGCAGCCGGCTCCAAGCTGAAAAAAGCTGAGAAGCTTGGCATCAAAATAATTTCGGAATCCGACTTTGTAGATTACGTCGGTTCGCACGGCCTGTCTGTTTAACCGGTCCGCCCCTTTACAACGGCTATCTTGGGCTGCCTGCTTTGAGTGTCAATTTGCAGTAGCCGTGAAGCTACCAAAGGTATTGGCAGGCATCTATTATCATTCTCTAAATTCAATGCGATAGATCGGTGCCGGTAGTTTTTCGGTTGTGACAAAAATGGAATTGCCATCCTGAGCAAATGCAATGGCTTCATTTTGCACAGCGGGTGGGCCAACCACTTCCTCCGGTCGCCGGTTGAGGGCGCTCAGCCAGCTTTCATCTGGATGACGCTTGTAGCGATAAAGGCTGCGATAGCTGATGACCACGGCCTCCATTCCATCCGCTGAAATATCAAGTCCGGTTGGTTGTGATATGAAGTCGACCCTGCCGCCCCATTTAACGTGGTCTTTGATCGTTGGTGGTCGCAATGGCGAGATGGTGCCGAGAAACTTCAATACTGCAGCATCTTTGGAAAGGGCGGTTTCAATATCCACTGCGTAGAGTCTCGGTGGCTTGTCGCGTTTGCTTAGTAACAGTATTTGCTTGTCAACAGGGTCATAGGCCATGGCTTCGCAGTCTCGCGCTCCGTCGGGGTAGGTCAGGGTTAACCAGTGCCTGAGATCCTGTTCTCCGGAATAGCGATTATTCTCGCCGGTTTGCGGTTCATCGACAAAATACAGCTTGATGGAATCACGCCTGGCTTGGTTATCGCCAATATCCCCCAATACAAGCCAGCGACCCTGTTCGACCACAACCGATGTCATATCTTCCCAGTCCTTGTTTTTGGCTGGCACAACCAGGACAGAACCAAGGTCAGCTCCACTTTCGTCGACCGCATAGATCATCGGTTTGCCTTCATCATTATGAACAAAAAAATCACCCCTGCGGCTGTGACTGGCTTGCATGCCGCTGGCTTCCAGTATTTCCTGGGATGCCAGCCAACCACTGCGTTCGATGGTAACAGGCGGTTCTTTAGCATTGGTGGGCTCAATATCATCCTGCCTGTTGCAGGCGATGAGAAGTAAAAACACCAGTGAGGTGCAAATTATCGGAATTTTTATATGCATAACCCATTGTAATAAGGTGGACAAGCATGTCCACTGTGTTGGTAATATATGTTTGGTTACGGATGTTTGAGGTCATGCTATATGGGCTTCCCGCAGGTTCCAAACTTACATGCTTTGGCCATGTTGTTAATGACCGCTCTGGCCCTGTACATATTCTCCCGTGACAAAATCCGTCTCGAATCATCAAGCCTGGCGATCCTGGTCATACTGGTCGTGGGGTTTGAAGTATTTCCTTTTGAGGGTGGTCGAGACCCGATCGAACCGCTGACGTTTTTTTATGGCTTTGGTCATGAGGCGTTGGTGGCTGTGTGTTCTTTGATGATTGCCGGCGAAGCATTGGCACGCACTGGCGCCCTTGAGCCGGTTACCAGGCGGCTTGCCCGCTTGTGGAAATGGAGCCCGAAATTTGCACTGCTACTGACCCTCATTGTGGGTGCTGTTCTGAGTGCATTTATGAACAATACGCCGATTGTCGTGCTGATGTTGCCAATGCTTATCGGTGCCGCAGTCAGGAGCAAGCGTGGTACGTCCGGCGTATTGCTGCCAATGGGGTTTGCCACCTTGATAGGTGGAATGGGCACCACCATCGGTACCTCAACCAATTTGCTGGTGGTGTCGGTGGCTGCTGACATGGGAATGATCCGCTTTGGGATGTTTGACTTCCTGCTGCCGGCACTCATCGCCGGCAGTGCAGCCATACTGTACCTGTGGTTGATTGCACCGCGAATCACGCCCGAGCGCACGCCCCTGAGAGTGGATATATCCAGCCGTGAGTTCCAGGGTTACCTGTTGTTTTCAAGCAGCAACCCCCTGATAGGCAAGACGCTGGCCGATGTTATTCACAAGGCGGGGGATGGGTTGCATGTTCAGCGCATCGTGCGGGACGATCACCTGCATATTTCACCGTTGCCAGACGTACTGATCCGGGCCGGTGACAGAATCCAGATTTTGGCCACGGCAGATATGCTGAGGGAATACGAGGCGATCCTTGGCGCCCGCTTATTGGCTGGGCCCGATGTATCCGATGGCGGTTCTGGCAGTGGCCTGCAACTTGCCGAGGTCGTTGTTACAGGTGGTTCCCAGTTACGCGGAATCCCGGTTGCTGATGCTGAGCTTAAGAAACGTTTTGGCTTGAATTTGCTGGCCGTCCATTGTGATGGAGACGTTGTCAGTGCAAATATGGCGAAACTCAACCAGATATCCTTACAGGCCAGCGATGTCCTGCTCGTCCAGGGTGAGTCCGCAGATATCCGCAAACTTAAAGCGGGAAGTGAACTGCTGGTTCTTGACAGTACGGCGGACCTGCCGCACTCGTCCAAGGCGCCCTTGGCGTTGCTGATTATGGCTGCGATTGTGTCACTGGCAGCGTTTGGAGTCATGCCAATTGCAATGAGTGCGCTGTTGGGGTGCCTGGTGTTGATTGGTACGGGCTGTATCAATTGGCAACAGGCAAACCGGGCGCTAAGCGCACAGGTAATATTGATCATTGTCGCCTCGTTGGCGCTGGGGTCGGCGTTGATGAAAACAGGTGGGGCCGATTACCTGGCGCAGGTGTTTCTGTTCCTGAGCACCGGCTTATCGCCGGCCTGGGTGCTGGCCCTGTTGATGTTGCTTCTCGCCGCACTGACCAACATGGTCTCCAACAATGCTGCGGCTGTTATCGGAACCCCGATTGCCATCAGTATTGCCCAGGAACTGGGGTTGCCGCTGGAACCTTTTGTGCTGGCAGTTCTGTTTGGGGCCAATTTGAGTTTTGTAACGCCAATGGCCTATAAAACCAATCTCCTGGTCATGAATGCGGGTGGTTATAAATTTAGTGATTTTGTCAGGGTAGGAACCCCGCTGACCTTGTTGATGTGGGTGGTTCTGACCCAGGTGCTGGTGTACGCATACAGCCTTTAGCTTGATATTGGGCCTCACAAAAAAAAGGGCGTCTCCAAAGACGCCCCATTTTCACTAAAGTTCAGCAGTAAACACCTGCTGACAGGCTACTTACCTGTTATTCCTCAAGTTCCACCTTGAACTTCTGACCACCTACAGCGGCTTCATACATCAAGCCGCCTTTGGCCTGGGTGAAGATTGCCATACCATTAACAAAATCAGCGTCAGCGGATACCCCTGCAGTGACTGCCACCGCCGAAACCTGTGCGCCAAGCTCATAGTTGCCTTTTTTGAAGTTGCTCAAAGCGGCATTATCCTGGAAAAACAGGAATTCACTGTAGGCCTGACCACCCCATTGGAAGCCGATGCTCAGCTGGGACAAGGTGACTATCGCTGTAACTTTGCCATTTTCATACAACACGCCTTTACCACGGGCGCCGCCGATACCGATGCCAGCCTTGCCAACGGTAGGGATTACAACGTAACCCACAGCCTGATCAAAAAACTTCTGGGAGGAAGGGTCTTTTTCTTTAAAGACCTTTATGGCTTCCTGTGCCTTGGCATCGAGTTCCACAGACTCGTCTTTTTTCCATGCAGACATCGCCATGCTTGAAGTCAGCGCGAAGGTTATTGAGAGGATTGAGATAAGCAATTTTTTCATAAATGTCACCGTTAGTTTGGGGTTGTGTAACTTGGGATTGTAACCTGAAAAGCTTTTTGAACAAAAAGCCTTTTGAACAAGCCGAAAAAGCCAGCGGAAATTCTACAAGCTACATTTTTTGGCACCCTGGTGCGAATTTGAATGGCGAATCTGCCGATAATAAGACTACGGTGCAATGGTGGCTGCTTGACTGACCCGGGCTTTTAAAGAGGTGTAGACAGCAGATCACCGGTCATTGGTGGCTCATACTGTTTTATTCACTGGAAGCCCCGGGTTGACCCGGTTTCCCCATTGTTTATCCGGTTAAAAAAAGTGCTGCTTAAACCAGCCCATAACGAAAAACAGGAGTCCAGCATCTCTGCTAAACTCCTGTTCTTGTTACTTTATTTGGCTCCCCGGGATGGACTCGAACCAACGACCTAGTGATTAACAGTCACCCGCTCTAACCAACTGAGCTACCGGGGAATAGGTAAGGCGCGGTATTTTCCGCACTTTGGGTGAGTGAGTCAAGGACAATTTTCAGTCGGTGATATACCCCCTGTTGCCTGCCTGATTCTACCGCTATTAGAGACACTGATTTTACCTGCATGCACCGCGCCGCGCGTATCGCAAAAAACGATGCTGGTGTTGCTTCCCGGCGCGCTGCCATTGGGGTAAAACCGCAGACTGTTTCGTGATCGGGAACTGTTGATATTCAGGGATTCGATTGCGCCCGTGTGCTTAAGTAGGGGTTCTGTCGTTTGTCTGCGACGGTCAGCATTGATGTCTGTAAATACAATCCACCCATTCTGCCAGGCTGAGTCACCGGAACAATGCAGCGAGTTGTTGGCCGGGCAGATGACGGTTTGAATATTGTCGCCAATCGCGCGACCTCGGGCGAGATTTAGGTCGGTGTGCAGTAAATCCATGGCACTGCGCAGCCGGAGGTTCCAACTATAGTTTTTAATGGCCGGGACACCACTGGCCAGCAATACAGCAATAATGGCCATGGTGACCAACAGTTCTAGGGCCGTGATTCCGCTTGGTTGTTTATGTCTCACCTTTACAGCCTATGCGAGACAGGTTAGCGAAAAAATGGAAAGGCCCATGCTGCTTGGGTAGTCCGAAGATTAAATGATTGTCAGATAAGCGCATGACTGCGATCGGTTACGGACCTGGATGCCGTGGATACTTATAGGTTCACTTAACGCTATAATGGCCGGTTCGTTCCGACGCAAAGACCTTAGCTTGAAAAACAAACCTTTTAAATTGGTCAGTGATTACGGACCAGCAGGTGATCAACCGGAAGCGATCCAGGCTTTAACGGCTGGATTGCGTGAAGGTGTGGAGAAGATGACGTTGCTGGGTGTTACCGGTTCCGGTAAGACATTCACAATGGCCAATGTGATCGAGAACCTGCAACGTCCCACCTTGGTGATGGCACCGAACAAGACACTGGCTGCACAACTGTATGGCGAGTTTCGCCGCTATTTTCCAAATAATGCAGTCGAGTATTTCGTTTCCTATTATGACTACTACCAACCAGAGGCCTATGTGCCCTCTTCGGACACCTATATCGAAAAGGATGCATCGATCAATGAGCACATAGAGCAGATGCGCTTGTCGGCGACCAAGGCCCTGCTGGAGCGACGGGATACCATTATTGTCGCAACTGTTTCCGCGATTTACGGCCTTGGTGACCCCAGCCAGTACCTGAGTATGGTTCTGCATATGTCGGTGGGTGAAGTCATCAACCAGCGCAACATTCTGCGACGACTGGCCGAGATGCAATACAGCCGAAATGATATGGAATTACGCCGCGGTACTTACCGGGTGCGCGGCGAGGTGATTGATATCTTTCCTGGGGACGAGGAAGTCCATGCGATTCGTGTCGAGCTGTTCGATGAGGAGATCGAATCGATTTCGCAGTTTGATCCACTGACCGGTGAAATGCTGGATAAGTTGCAACGGATCACCATTTTCCCCAAGTCGCATTACGTCACACCCAGGCAGACAGTGATTGATGCCGTTGCTGCTATCAGCGCCGAGTTGAAGGAACGGCTTGCCCACCAGCGCGAGAACCAGCAGTTGGTGGAAGCCCAGCGGCTTGAGCAACGCACGGTCTATGATATGGAAATGATGCTGGAGTTAGGCTATTGCAATGGAGTCGAAAATTACTCACGTCATTTAACCGGACGTGGGGTAGGGGAGGCGCCACCGACCCTGTTTGATTACCTGGCCGATGATGCATTGCTAATCCTGGATGAGAGCCACGTCATGGTGCCCCAACTGGGGGGCATGTATAAGGGCGACAGGTCGCGCAAGGAAAACCTGGTGACGTATGGTTTCAGGTTGCCATCAGCGCTGGATAACCGGCCGCTTCGCTTCGACGAATGGGAGCAACGGGCAGGCCAGACGGTATTTATCTCTGCGACCCCGAGGCCATATGAGTTGGAACTTTCCAGCGATGTGGTCGAGCTGGTGGTGCGACCGACAGGCTTGATTGACCCTGAGATTGAGATTCGCCCGGTAGCGGACCAGGTCGATGATGTTTTGTCCGAGATCAGCCGGCGGACGGCGTTGGGTGACCGGGTACTGATCACTACTTTGACTAAGCGAATGGCGGAAAACCTGACCGAGTACCTGGCGGATCATGGTGTCAGGGTTCGCTATCTGCACTCGGACGTCGATACCGTTGAGCGGGTCGAAATTATCCGTGATTTACGTCTGGGTGAGTTCGATGTGCTGGTGGGGATTAACCTGTTAAGAGAAGGTCTGGATATGCCGGAAGTGTCACTGGTCGCAATCCTGGATGCCGACCGGGAAGGCTTTCTGCGGTCTGAGTCGTCATTGATTCAGACCATTGGTCGGGCCGCCCGTAACCTGCGAGGCAAAGCCATTCTCTACGCCGACAAGATTACCGGTTCGATGCAACGGGCAATCAGCGAGACAGAGCGGCGCCGCAACCTGCAAAGGGCCTACAACGAGCTGCATGGCATCACACCGAAGAGCATCCAAAAAGCGGTATCAGATATTATGGATGATGCGCGTTCCCTGTCACCGGCCGAGAAGGAACAGGCCCGGAAGGTCGCTGAAACCGCTGCCCAGTACCAACATATGTCGCCGCGTGAACTGGGTAAATCCATTGCTGAAATGGAGAAACAGATGATCCGTCATGCTGAAATGCTGGAGTTTGAAGAAGCAGCAGAAATGCGGGATCAGATCAAGCGTCTGAAGGATGAGGTATTGAAATCAGGCGCCTGAGAGTGCCGCATCAGAGTGATAATTGCCGATGCAGCACCAGGATCGCAAGATCAAAGTTCGATATCTATCCAGACCAGCCTGTGGTCAGACACGTTAGTCCACTCCCGGCCAAGCTGATTTTCTGCCGGCCAGAATACACCACAACCGGTCGCTTTCAGTGTCGCTGATGGCAGCACATAGTCAATCCGCATGTTGCCGGTGTATTCGTCATTGAAATCCGCGGTATCGGCAGCCGGGTTACCTTGCTGTTCAAGATTTTTGCCAGCCTGTAAGGTCGTGGCTTCGGCGGCTCCCTCACTAAGAGGTTCACATGCTGAATTGACCAAGGGGTTGGTCAGTAACTGGAGGATAGCGCCACCGCTGGAGTCACCATCAACGGGGTCTGCATTCAGGTCTCCCGCAATCACGAATTTTGTATCCTCGGCAAGACCACCTCTGACTCCCTTGTCATCGTATATATAGGCAGACCGCGCGGGGTTGATGTAGTCCGACCAAAAGCGGATTTCATCGTGGTTGCGGGCGCCATTGCGATCCTCCGGACCGTCAAAAACCGGTGGGGTCGGGTGGCTGACCAGGAAGTGGACAGTCTGATCATTTACCTGCACGGATACATCCCAGTGGCTTTTCGAACTGAGACGAAGCTGATCGCGAACCTTGGGCGGATACCAGTCGGAACCATCGGGGTTCACTGGAAACATAGCACCAGGCATGTCAGTCCACTTAAAAAACCGGAAGCTTCTCTCCAGTTTGATCGGGAAGCGTGACAGGACGGCCATGCCGTACTGCCCCGGAAAGTTACCGAAACCCCAGGCATCATTGGCCTCGGCAAGTATGCCGTTTTTATTCAAATCCAGGCCGCTATCCGATCCCGTGTTGACGGCGCCGGTCACACCATGCGAATAGGTGATCGGACCGTTGCCATACTGCGGGTTGTTTAGATAGTTGGTGATAAAAAGGAGCGCAGAATCAAGTTCAAAATGATCAAACTCATTCAGCAGCAACACATCCGGGCGCACCCATTGAATAATGGCAGCGACCTTTTTAAGTGACTCATCCTCGCCGGATACAAGGCGATGATAAAGCTCGCCTTCGGTTGCAAGACCCATGGCAATGTTAAACGTTGCAAAGCGAACGTGTGTTGTTGACGCTTCATTGGCCTGGGCTGACTGTATTAAGGCCAGACTGAAAATCAGGGCAAATAATAAACGGGAAAATTGCATGGGTTTATCTTGTCTGAAAGCCGGTATCATACCCGAATACACAATTAAGTCTGCGGATTTCTGGCTGGAAGTACAGACCGGCAGCGGGAGCTATATCGATGTCATATATTCAAATTATCTCACCGGACCAATCGAGTGGGCGGCTGGAAAAAATTTACAGGATGGTGCAGGCCCCGGATGGGCAGGT
>CALJWY010000293.1 GCA_937974465.1 uncultured Lysobacterales bacterium
GCCAGTAGTTGGCATTTCCAGACCTGAGGTCAGCGCCAGGTCCCAGCCCCAACCGGAGCCCCAGCGACCATTGAGGGCAGCGCCTGCTTCCCACCAGGTGCTGGGTACAATAATGCTCTCCACATCATTCCGCTCAACACCGTAAAAAGTGGTTGGCTCATGGGTCTCATTGAGTAAACCCACGGGCATCAGGAACAAGCCGGCTTTCGCATAAAGGTCCTGCTTCAGGTCAAATTCGATGAACGCCTGTTCCAGCTCAACTTCGCCGGGTGCACCGTCTCCTGCCAGTGAGTGCTCCAGTTCAAATTCAGAGTAAAAGCGTGTCTTTTCATTGAATTCATGACCGAAAAACAACACGAAACGATGGAAGTCAATCTGATCAAGATCACGGGACGGATCTTTGGCCGAGAGGCTGTTGTAGTGGAGTTCGCCATAGCCGGCGATGGTTGTTTTGCTTTCCCTGGTCTGAGCCATTGAGCCTGATTCGACCACCTCGGCTACAGCTTCAACTTTCGCATCAGTCTCATTGGATTGGGATTGCGTCTGTGCAAGCTGCTGTCGGAGCTCGTCGATCTGTTGCTGCATGGACTCAAGTTTTGCCAACAGGTCCGCGTTTGTGTCATTTGCAAAAGCGACCGGACTCGCCAGCAGGCACACCAGTGCGGCTGTCGTCAGGGTTCTTGCAAACTTGTTCCTGGAAATCATTTTTGTGTTCCTTTGTTCGGGGGTGATTATTCACCGAAGCCATCCTATTGTAAATGAGAATGATTCACAATACGATTTAGTTTTAATCAAAAGATAAAATGATCCAGGTCAATTAAATGCCCCAAAATCTGCTTCTTTTGTCCTAAAAAAGCCATCCGGCAGGTTTGCCCAGATCAACCTCATCGCCACGCTTTTGCTATGTTCAAACAAAATTTGTTGCGCCAATAACTTCAAAACACCCGGTCAAACCTTCGTTTTGCCGCCGGCACACAACAGGTCATCGCAACCCATGACTTTGGTCACAACCAATCAGTAATGCGAGGCTCTAACCTCAGCGACGTTAACTATGCCCGTGTAACGTTCGACCGATACAGAGCGTCCAACAATGAAGAACATGAATAAACAGGGAGTGGGTCAGAGACCATGACTATCACAGAACGAGCAGTGAAGAATCCAGCCGCTATCATGGTTGTCGTGGCCATAGTTACCCTGTTTGGGTTGTTTAGCCTGAGAGGCTTGCCGGTTCAGTTGTTTCCCGAAATCGATCTCCCCCAAATCAGCGTGTTTGCAGGTTGGCGTGCCGCTTCGCCCAAAGAGGTGGAGTCGGAAATCCTGGAGCCAATGGAAGAGGTTTTGCAGGGAATGCCGGGCATGGAGGTGATGTCCTCGAACGCATTCAATGGCGGTTCATACATCAACATGGAGTTTGTGTTGGGTACCGATATGCAGGCCACCCTGATGGAAGTCATTGCGCGGCTCAACCGGTTGCCTTCGATGCCAGCTGATTCTGATCCACCCGTCGTTAACCTGGGTGGTGGCGGTGGCGGCGCCAACCAGGCGCTGAGTTGGTTTTTTGTCCAGCTATTGCCCGGTACCGAGGGCAGTATCGAGGAATACGGCCAGTTCATCATGGATACGGTCAAACCAAGACTGGAATCCATCGATGGTGTTGCCGGCGTAGAGGTTAACGCGGGTGCGCCTGAAGAATTACAGATCACCATCGACCCCTACCGGGCCGCGGAATATGGTATCGAACTGGGTTCGGTTGCGGCCCGCACCAGCCGTTCCACCGATGTGTCGGGCGGCTTTGTGGACGTTGGCCGGCGCCAATACACACTGCGTTTTGAAGGTCGTTATGATCCTGTACAGTTCAAGGATCTGATCCTGGAATGGCGCGAGGGCAGGCCGATAAGGCTGGGTGATATCGCTGACGTGCAGGTCGCGCGTGGCAAGAAGCAACAGATCGCCATTCAAAACGGTAACCCGGCCATGAGCCTGAGGGTCGACCGTGCCAATGGCGCCAATGTCCTCGGCACCCTGACACTGGTTAAGGAAGCGGTTGCCGAGTTACGTGAAGGGCCGTTAGCGGCTGCCGGGCTGGATATCCAGCAATCATTTGATGCTTCGGTGTTTATCAATCGAGCGGTTAGCATGGTCACCAATAACCTGTTACTTGGTGTACTGCTGGCGATTGGTGTGCTGTGGTTATTCCTGCGAGACGGTCGTGCCACGGTATTAATCGCAACAGCCATTCCGATATCATTGCTATCGACATTTATCGTGCTGGAACTCACCGGCCGCAGCCTGAATGTAATTTCTCTGGCGGGGCTGGCCTTTGCTGTTGGCATGGTGCTGGATGCCGCGATCGTGGTGTCGGAAAATATTGTCCGGCTGCGTGAACGGGGTGAAGTTCCTACGGTTGCAGCGCTCACGGGAACCGCCCAGGTTAAAGGTGCATTATTGGCCTCAACGGCAACCACCGTGGCGATATTTCTGCCGGTGTTGTTCCTCCAGGACGTGGAAGGTCAATTATTTGCAGATCTTGCCCTGACCATATCCATTGCCGTGGTTATTTCTCTCGGTGTCGCCTTGACCATTCTGCCAACCGTGGCCGGCAGCTGGCTGAAGCCCAAGAAACTTACCAAAGATAGCCGGCAGGGCTGGTCTAAGCTGGCAAACTCTTTAATGAAGGTCAGCGCCACCGGCACGCGTCGCATTATTCTGATCACGGGTTTAATTTCTGCACCACTGTTGGTGACCTGGCTGCTGTTTCCCCAACTGGATTATTTACCGCCGGTTAAACGTGATGCCGTAGATGCATTCCTGCAATTTCCGCCTGGCAACAATGTAGAAACCAATGAGCGTGAAATCATCAGCAAGCTGGTAGATCGCCTGCAGCCATACATGGATGGCGTAAAAGAGCCAGCACTGAAGAATTACTACATCCTGACCTGGCCGGGTGGCGGCACCATCGGCGCCAGGGCCCTGGATCAAAGCAGGGTTGACGAATTGCTCGATGTTGTACGCAACGAGGTCCTGGTTGATATTCCTGATTTCCGGGGGTTTGCAATGCAGGGCAACCTGTTTGGCGGATTCGGTGGCGGTCGTGATATTTCAATGCATATTCAATCGGCCGATCAGGCCGGCTTGTACGGTGCAGCCGGTGACGCACAGACCAGTCTCAGGGAAACATTCCCCGGCGCCAACGTACAGACCTCCCCCTCTATTGAGTTGGCTGAGCCAGAGCTGCGGATCACGCCGGATGACGCCCGTATCAACGAGGTTGGCCTGGATCGACGCGCCGTCGCCTCACTGGTCCGCACCCTCGGCAATGGCCTGTGGCTGGGCGAGTATTTCAACGGTGAGAGCCGCATGGATATCATCATGCGGGCCGATGGCTGGCAGACCCCCGAACAGCTTGTTACCACACCGATCATGACGCCGGGTGGTGAAGTGGTGCCGTTGGGTGAACTGGTTGCAATCGAACGCGCCACCGGACCCGGGCAGATTCGCAGGGTCAACGGACGGCGGACCGTCAGCGTTAACCTGAGCCCGCCAGAAAACGTTTCGCTGGAAACGGCCGTTGCCCGCATCAAGGCCGATGTTGAACCGGCATTGCGTGCGGCCTTGCCCGCCGATGGCGCCATACAATATGGTGGCAGTGCTGACAGTCTCAGGGAAGCCATTGAAACCATGAGCCGGAATTTCATCATGGCGCTGTTTATCCTGTTCATGCTGATGGCCGGGCTGTTCAGGTCTCTGAAAGACAGTGCGTTGGTGGTCATGACCATTCCGTTGGCCGGTGTCGGGGGTGTGATCGCCATCCAGACATTAAACCTGTTTACTTTCCAGCCGATGGATTTGTTGACCATGATCGGCTTTATCATCCTGCTGGGCCTGGTGGTAAACAATGCCATCCTGCTGGTTGACCAGACGCGCCAGGCGGAGCGTAGCGGTATGGAACGCAATGCGGCCGTGGAAAAAGCACTGCGGGTGCGTTTACGGCCCATATTTATGAGCACACTGACCAGTATTTTCGGTATGTTGCCGCTATTGCTGATACCCGGTGAAGGCAGTGTTATTTACCGTGGTCTGGCCGCCTCGATCGTTGGCGGCATGGCCTGCAGCCTGGTTTTCACTCTCCTGCTTTTGCCTTGCATGCTGCGGCTTGGCAAAGCGAAAGAAATTGACATTCCTGCAACGGATATTCCCGGCAAACCCGCCTTGGAATCCGTCGCCTGATCGAGGATACACATCATGAACGTCTACACACGAATTGCTATTTTGACCTGTTTATTACCAGCCATATCCTGGGCCCAGGACGCCGAACAACAGGCACCTGCCGCGCCGGTGATGGTTGAACAGGCTCAGCGGGATACTTTTTCGGCCACCCTGTGGGTATCCGGTACCGTGATTAGCCAGAATGATGCCCGCATTGCTGCAGAAACAGATGGCCGTATCACCTGGGTAGCCGATGTTGGTTCGCGTATCGAAAAAGGCCAGGCCATTGCCCGTATCGACGCCAACGACCTGCGTCTTGAACTTGCCGACAGTGAAGCACGCCTCGACAGCCTGAAATCGCAACTTAAATATCGTGACAGTAGCCTGCAGCGGTTCAAGAAACTCGCCGCCAGTAATAACGCAGCAGCGACACAACTGGATGAAGCGCAATCGCAGCTGGATATGACTCGCCAGGACATCAAGCGGGCGGAGGTTTCCATCGCGCAGATCAAGCGCCGTATCAACCAGACTGAAGTGCTGGCGCCGTTCCCGGGTGTAGTGGCGGAACGATTGGTGCAGATGGGTGAATTTGTTAACCGCGGCGCACAGGTTGCGCGCCTGGTGGATACCGAGCACCGCGAAATACGTGCCCAGGCGCCACTCTCCGTGGCGGGCTGGATTAGCGAAGGTATGCAGGTATCTGTTGAGCACAAGCAGCTTGAGTCCCTGAGCCCGGTCAGCTATGTCATACCGGTGGGTGATGAGCGTTCGAGGATGTTCGAAATCCGCATTGCCGCCAACAACCCGGCATGGATCATTGGCAGCCCGGTGCGCGTGGCCTTACCCAACAGTGAGCCCAGGGAACTGGTCGCGATTCCGCGAGATGGCCTGGTGTTGCGTGGGTCCAATATTTTTGTCATGCGGGTCAACCAGGACAACACGGTTGAAAAAGTGATGGTCGAGACCGGTATCGGCCTGGGTGGCTTTGTGGAGGTCATCGGCAATGTTGACCAGGGTGACCGTATCGTGACCAGGGGCGGTGAACGCCTGCAGCCGGGACAAGCTGTTACCATCGCTGAAAGTTAGCCCGGCGGGCAGGGTCTTTGATCGGCTGTTTAAATCCTGCACCAATAACCGCATAATCAGGGAATGATGCATCTTCCCTATGTAGAGCCGGTTTTTCGACCGCCTTCCGAGGCCTACAGCCTGATTTTGCAGGTCACCAACGGTTGTAGCTGGAATAACTGCACGTTTTGCGAAATGTACACCCAGCCGCAGAAACAGTTCCGCTTCAAATCACAGGAAGATATAGAAAAAGAACTCGCCGCAGTGGTCTCTTCCGGTGCACCGGTACGGCGTATTTTCCTGGCCGATGGCGATGCCATGACACTGTCGTTCCGGCGCTTGAAGCTGATCATGCAGGCCATCAATCGCTATTTTCCCGATATCCAGCGCGTCTCATCCTATTGTCTGCCGCGTAACCTTAAGAACAAAACGGTTGCCGAACTGGCCGAGTTAAACGCCCTGGGTCTAAGCCTTTTTTATGTTGGCTGTGAATCGGGTGATGACCTGGTGCTGGAACGGGTTAACAAGGGTGAGAACTTCGATACCTCACTGGCCGCGCTGCAAAAGATCAAGGCGGCAGGCGCAAAGAGCTCGGTGATGATCCTCAATGGCATGGGCGGCAAAAAGTACAGTGAGCAACACGCGGTCAACTCCGCCAGGCTGATGAGCGCCGCCCAACCCGAATACCTGGCGACACTGGTGGTCAGCTTCCCAACCGGTGTGGAGCGTTATCAACAAGGTTTTGGTGGCGAATTCGAACCCCTTGACCAGGCCGGTCTGTTTCAGGAAATGTATTGGTTGCTGGATAACCTGGAACTGGAAAAGACCATCTTCAGAAGTGACCATGCTTCCAATTACCTGGTGCTTAAAGGTGTTCTGGGCAAGGATAAACCACGTTTGCTTGCAACGGTAAAAGCGGCCCTTGATCAACCGGGCTCAGTTCGTCTTCGGCAGGAGTGGATGCGCGGTTTGTAGTCTCATTTCAAATGTTGCCTCAAGGTGCGATTAGTCCGCAACAGGCGTAAGATGTTCATGAGCAACGCGACAAATCTCTTGGCAAAAATACATATTGTCTTTCGGAAGGAGTACACACTATGACGCGACATGAAATCGTGAATTCCACCTATAAACACTTAATTACAGGTTTTATTCTTACTGTGATGACGCTGGTAATTGGCTTTGCGCCAAGTGTTTTGGCACAGATTACCCCCAGCAAGGAATCCCTGTCGAACCTCTATCCCGGCAAGGCCTATTCGCCTTATGCTCAGCGTAGTTTCCCGGATCGTGTCTTCTGGGGTGACACCCACCTTCACACCGGGCTTTCAGTAGACGCCGGTCTGTTTGGTGCACGTCTTGGGCTTGATGACGCCTATCGCTTTGCACGTGGCGAAGAGGTTATAGCTTCCAGCGGCCAGCCTGCCAGGCTTGGCCGTCCACTCGATTGGCTGGTCATTGCTGACCATTCCGACGCCATGGGGTTCTTCAATGATCTTGCAGCAGGTTCACCCGAAATTCTCAAATTCGACCAGGCCAAACCCTGGTACGAAGGTCTGCAGGCCGGTGGTGATGCCTCGGTACAGGCTGCATTGTCCCTTATCACAACGTTTGCGCAAGGTGACATCGATACGGAAATGATGGCGGAATACTCGCCGGGCGGAAAGATATATGCCTCGATCTGGGAAAGCGTGGTCGATGCGGCCGAGCGCTTTAATGACCCCGGACACTTCACCGCTTTTATCGGCTTTGAATGGACCTCGCTGGTCGCCGGAAATAATTTGCATCGTAATGTCATCTTCCGCGAAGGCGCCGAAAAAGCCGGTTTGGTCGTTCCCTATACGACACAGGCTCCGATTGGTTCGACAGACCCTCTCGACCTGTACAAATACCTGGAAGCATATGAGGCGAAGTCGGGTGGCTCAGCGCTTGCATTGGCCCATAACGGCAATCTCTCCAATGGCATCATGTTCCCGGTTGATGCGCAGTACACCGGCCGCAAGATTGACGCTCAATATGTAAAGGAACGTGCCAGGTGGGAACCACTTTACGAGGTGACCCAGATCAAAGGCGACGGCGAAACCCATCCCTTGCTATCGCCCGATGACGCGTTTGCCGACTATGAAAACTGGGATGCCGGCAACCTCGATCTTTCTGAGGCCAAGACACCGGATATGTTGCAATATGAATATGCACGCGAAGCACTGAAAAACGGTTTGCTGCTTGAAAAACGGTTTGGCACCAACCCTTACAAGTTTGGCATGGTTGGCTCAACCGACAGTCACACAGCGCTTGCGACCGCTGAAGAGGACAACTTCTTTGGCAAGGCGACCAACGCCGAGCCCGGTCCGGAGCGCATGGCGCATCCTTTCACGAGGACCGAGAACGGCGCCTTTGAGGGATACGAGCTTGTCTCCTCGGGTTACACGGGTGTCTGGGCGAAAGAAAATACGCGTGCAGCCATCTGGGATGCAATGGAGCGCAAGGAAGTCTACGGCACGACCGGTCCGCGTATGTCGGTACGGTTTTTTGGGGGCTGGAATTTCACTATGGACGACCTGAACAGCCGTATGCCGGCCTTCCGCGGATATGAGAAGGGCGTGCCAATGGGTAGCGATCTTCTGGCCAGAAAGGGTGCTGCAGCACCAAGCTTTATGGTCTATGCCTTACGCGATGCGGTAGGCGCCAATCTCGACCGGATACAAATCGTCAAAGGCTGGTTGGATGCCAAGGGTAAAACCCATGAAAAAGTCTATGACGTGGCATGGTCTGACGCACGCCAACCCGACAGCAATGGCGTGTTGCCAGCCGTGGGGAACACGGTAGACATCAAGTCAGCAAACTGGACCAATACCATTGGTGCATCCGAATTGGGAACCGTATGGACCGATCCGGATTTTGATCCCAAACAAAGCGCTTTCTACTATGCTCGGGTGCTGGAAATTCCGACGCCACGCTGGATTGTCTATGATGCTTTCCGGTTTGGTATTGAAATACCTGAGGGGGCCGAAACGACCCACCAGGAGCGAGCCTACACATCGCCGATCTGGTACACACCCTGACATCCTTTGCGAAGGACTATGGCAAATAGCAAAAGGGCCCCAAACGGGGCCCTTTTGCATACATTGATGTGCGGCTGCTTAAACCGTTCGGGTGGCAACTGCCGGCGGTACCGATGAAGCCCTTCTCGCCGGGCCGAATACGGCAATCTGTCCGACAGCCAGCAATAACAACATCGCCACCGGCACCAGGTACCAGGTGATTCGGGTCAGGCTGAATGTTTCGATCATCAGGATATTCAGGCCCACGGTCAGGGCTGCTCCGAGTAAAACACCTCCCAGGCTGATGATGAAATTCTCCGTCATAAAATAACGCAGGATAACCAGTTTGCTGGCTCCCAACGCGCGTCTAGTGCCGATCTGCCTGGTGCGGCGATTAACACTGAAACTGGCCAGCCCGACGATACCCAATGATGTGATCGCAATCAGCAGTACGATGGTAAACGTCAGTATTTTGATCATGGATGATTCACTCCGATAACTTCTCTCGCGGATTTCATCCATGCTGCGCATGGAGCGCACGATACGATCTTTGTTTCTATCGGCCAGTAACTCCTCAACCTGAGGCATTACCGAGTCGCGCATGCCGGGTTCGGTGCGGATGAGATAGACCGTGGCACCAAATAGGGTATGGGTAGGTACCAGCATGACACGCTCAAAACCATCCCAACCGGGCCAGGAACCCTGCATTTTTTCGACAATGCCGGTGATGGTTATTGGCTGAGTATCAGCGATATATACGGTCTTACCCAGCGCACTTGCCCAGTCATCCGGGAACATGGCCTCCGCCATGGCGCGCGTGATAATGGTCTTGTCCGGCCACTCGGTGGCAGCACGTTCACGCCAGGCGACATCTGAAGCACTGAAGTTTTCACCTGCCAACAGGTTGACGCCATAGGTATCCAGGCCGTGTTCATCGACAAAATACAAGCCAACGCCGGTGCCGTCGATTTCTGCACCAGGCTCTGTTTGCAAACCCATGCTCCAGCCACTGCCTGACAGGGGTACCGCGTTGGATTGTATGGCATTGACAATCCCGGGCATCGCACGCAGGGCAGCAAGATCCTCTTCGATGGTTACACGCTCGTTAAAATCTTTAGCAAAACCAACGCTGGCGATAGAGAAGAGATTGTGTTCATCAAGCCCGCTGGGGCGTGACATCATGCGGTCCTTTTCCTGCATGATGGAGATGGCATTAACCATGATGGCCATGGTCACCGCAATTTGCAGCGCAATCAGGATGGCGCCGGTTTTGTTGCGCATCATTGCGCGCCAGATGGGTCCGATTTCCATAATTACTGTTCCCTCAAGTATTTCACTGAAGTTTTAACTGGCCGGCGGGTGCAATGCTGCAGGCCCGCCAGGTGGGATACAAACCGGCGAGCAGGGCCGATACGATGGCCAGGCCGATGGCGGTTAATACCATCACCCAATCCATACTCACCATGTTTTCGACAAAGTCGCCGAAAAGCATCTCGATACCGCGCAGACCCAGCCAGGCCAGGCCCAGGCCTAAAACGCCACCTGCCAGGCCGACCAGGCCGGATTCGATCATATGCTGGATAAACAAGCTTGAGCGCGAAGCACCAAGCGCCCTGCGCAGGGAGATATCCCCGGACTTGCCAAGAAATTTCGCCAACAGCAAACCAATCGTATTGATCAGGCAGACAAACAGAAACAGAATTGACAGGCCAAGCATGACCCGGGCATCGTCTTCAACAACCTCCTGGTCTTCCATCCACTCCATCACATCGTTGAGGCGGTTATTGAGCGGCCGCGGAAACCGGCCCAGTTCTTTTTGCTGCTCTGCATAAGCATTGATAAACGCCATGTATTCCTGCTTTTCAGAGTTGTCTCTCAACTCCGCCCAGAACTGGATCCAGGCGCATTCCGAATTAAGAAAGGCTTCAATGCCATCGCCATCAACGGGTTTCCAGCAGTTGGTGTTGCCATTGCGGGGTAACTCATACTCCACTGCAACGTTAAAGGGGATATAAATCTCTTCCGGGTCAGAAAACGCACCATTGGTGACATCAAAAAATTTGGGCACCGGATGAAACTCATCCAACACCCCAACGACCTGGTAATCCATACCACTCAGGCGCACCCTGCGGCCAATAGAGTTTTCACCGCCGAACACGCGCTCGTTAATTTCCTTGCTGAGCACAACAACCCTTTCCAGGTTGCGATCAGAGGCGTCATCCCAGCCGCCGCCATGGACAAAGCGCAGGTCAAACATCGGAAAGAAGTCTGCCCAGGTATTGCGGGAAGTTACGGAGAATGGTCGCTCGTCGTCACCCTGAGGCTCAAGTACCAGGCTCGATTTGTTGCTGGCGACCTGCCGGTAAGCCTTTTGAGCTTTCATCAATGCCATGGCGTCAATGTAGGTCATCTGGTCGGGTGGTTCGAAGTTGCCGTCATCCTCGGGTTGATTGGGATCCCAGCTATCAAGTTGTACATGAAACAGTTGTTCGGATTTTGTCGGAATCGGGTTACTGGACATCACGTAGTTGACCGTAATGATGGTCATACACGCACCGATGCCGATGGCTATAGCCGCGATCATCAGTGCGCTCAACAACGGATTACGTCGGATACTGAGCAGGCCAAGCTTCAGGTAGTAGGAAAACATATCTTTCTCCCTAGGCGGTCGCGACCTGGCTTAAAAGGGGTTCGGCAGTGGTTTCCTGGTCGCCATTACTGACACGTCCATCCAGGATATGCACATTACGGCTGGCCATTTCCGCCAGTACCGGATCATGGGTCACCATGATGATGGTGGTGCCGCTGCGATTGATCTCGGAAATCAATTCCATGACGCTCAGGGCCATTTGGGAGTCCAGGTTGCCGGTGGGCTCATCGGCCAACAGGAAGCGGGGTTCGCCGGCAAGTGCGCGGGCAATGGCAACCCGTTGTTGCTGGCCGCCGGATAGCTGTGATGGTAAATGCTTCATGCGTGATGCCAGGCCAACTGTTTCCAGCACCTTTTCTATGCGTCGCTTGCGCTCTGCAGAATTGAAGCCGCGATAGCGTAATGGCACATCCACATTGTCGAACAAGTTGAGATCAGGAATCAGGTTGAAGCTCTGGAACACAAAGCCGATCTTTTCGTTGCGCACAGCGGAACACTCGGAGTCGGTCAGGGCGGATACATCCCGGCCATCCAGTTCGTAACGGCCGTCGGTGAACTGCTCCAGCAAGCCAGCGATATTGAGAAATGTGGTCTTTCCCGAGCCTGAAGGACCAGTGACAGAGACAAATTCACCCTCCTTTACCTCGAGTGAAAACTCCCTCAGGGCGTGTGTTTCAACAAGGTCTGCACGGTAGACCATGGATATATTTTGCATGCTGAGCATATGAAGACTCCTGGGCTTCTATAAATTAATTGGTTACCAACACTGTGTCGGCGCTGCGAAACTGATCGATACTGGAAATAACTACAACCTCACCCTCGTTCAGGCCATGAACAATTTCTACAGCGGCAAGGCTGCGAGCACCGACCTCAATCGAGCGTCGATGGGCGACATTGTCTTCATCCAGGACATAGGCGATGCGACTGCCACCACTGTCCAGGAACTGGCCACGCTGCAGGGTCAGAACAGCGTTCTTTTCTTCCATCAGGATGCGGGTTGTCAGGCGTTGGTTCTGGCGCAAACCCGGGGGCATTCCGCCCGCAAAGCGAATACGTGTAGTGACCTGGTTCTGGATTATTTCGGGTGATACTGAAACCAGCGAGGCCGGGTATCTCTGGTTGCCGACCAGAACCTCAGCCTCCATACCCAGGCCAAGGTCATCGGCATAACTTTCGGGCACCTGGGCCTCTATTTCAAAAGCGGAAAGATCAACCACGGCCATCACCACCTGGTTGCGCGCGACAGCGGCTTTCTGGTCGACCATCAGGTTGCCGACAATCCCACTAACCGGCGAGCGCATATTCAATTCGTCCACCTGCCGTAAATGGTCCTGTACCAGGAATGTCTGGCGCTCAACCTGCAGTTCACGGGTTTTCAGCTCAAAGGCAAGCCGCTCGTCATCCAGCTTGGCGTCTGCGACGGCATGCTCATGCGCCAGTTTTGCGGTTTCGAGGTCATCCTTGGTTTTTTCAAAATCAATCTCAGAAATGGCTTCAATTTGATAACCCGATTCAGCCCTTCTGCGCTCACGTTCGGCCGCGACCAGTGTGACCCTGGTCAGGTCAATATTTTTCAGATTATCCAGGGCCTTTTGCTTGGCCTCGATGCGTTGCCGGTCCAGTTCCACGCTGAGGCGGTCAAGTATGGCCTGCTCCTGTTGGAGTTGGTTCTGCAATTCAGGGCTATCCAGCAACGCCAGTGCCTGGCCTTCGGCCACCCGGGAGCCGGCCTCAACCAGCAGCGTGATGGTGCCATCGGCAGGGGCGAACAGGGACGGACTGACGGCGGCCACGACACGCCCTTGCACCGAGACATCACGGACGAGATCGGTGCGCGCCACAACTCCCAAGCGCAAGCGTTCCTTGGGCACCGAGATACTTGAGCCTGCCCAGCGTTGCAATGACGGCAACACGATCCAGGCGCTGACAATCAGCGCCAACAAAGCGGCTACAATCATCAGCCGTTGCCGGCCTTTTGGTTTAGCCTGTAAAGTAATATCTTGTGCGGAAGTGTCTGCAATTTTCACTATTGAT
>CALJWY010000294.1 GCA_937974465.1 uncultured Lysobacterales bacterium
ATGGGAGTGCGTTTTGCACCGACGATTACAACTTTGTTATTCACTGTTTTACTCCATTTACTGTTGGCTTTTTGGTTGTGACTTTAAATTCACAACGGCCATGATGTTGTCGTTGAATTACAGGGATACCAATTCCCGTCCGATCAGCATTCTGCGGATCTCATTGGTGCCTGCTCCAATTTCATATAGCTTGGCATCTCGCAAAATGCGGCCCGCCGGATATTGGTTGATATAGCCGTTGCCGCCAAGCGACTGGATGGCTTCCAGTGCAACAGTTACTGCGCTGGTGGATGCCTGCAGCAGGCAGGCAGCCGGATCGATACGTGATTGGTTACCGTCGTCGTAATCCTGTGCAATCCGGTAGGCGTAGGCGCGGGCCGATTGCAGCGCGGTGTACATATCGGCGAGCTTGGCCTGCATGATGCCGAATGAGCCGATCGCGCGGTTAAACTGCTTGCGCTCACGCAGATAGGGTATCACCAGGTCAAGACAGGCCTGCATGAGGCCAATCGGACCACCGGACAAAACCAGGCGCTCCGTATTCAGCCCGCCCATCAGGAGTTTGACGCCCTGGTTGACTTCACCCAGAACGTTTTCTACGGGAATTTTGCAATCTTCAAATACCAATTCACAGGTGTTGGAGCCGCGCATGCCAAGCTTGTCCATTTTATCAGCGGTGCTAAATCCGGGCAGGTCTTTTTCGATGAGAAACCCGGTCATGGACGCGGATCCTTCTTCGCTGCCCGCGGTTCGCATGTAGACGATCAGTACATCGGCTTCCGGCCCGTTGGTTATCCACATTTTTGTGCCATTGGCCAGCCAGTGGTCACCTTTTAATTCTGCTTTGCAACTCATTGAGCCGACCACATCTGAGCCAGCCCCGGATTCCGACATGGCCAGTGCACCGACCAATTCACCGCGGCACAGTCCCGGCAGATATTTCTGGCGCTGGGCATCGGTTCCATTCTTGTTGAGGTTGTCCATGCACAGATTGCTGTTTGCCCCGTAAGACAGACCCACGGAACCGGACGCGCGCGAAATTTCCTCCATTGCTACAAGGTGCGCAAGATAGCCGAGCTCGGAGCCACCCATCGATTCCGGTATGGTCACGCCCAGCAGCCCGAGTTCACCAAGCTTGGGCCATAGGTCTTGTGGAAAACTATTGTCCCTGTCGATTTGTTCAGCACGGGGTGCGATTTCCTGTTCGGCAAAACGCCGTACAGTTTCACGCAGCAGTTCCAACTGTTCGTTTAATGGCATTTGTACGTGCATAATTCTATTGGTCCTGGAACCGATTGGCCTTGACTGGATTGACCCACTATTCTACCCGATTCACGGAATTCGAACATCTCAAGCCAGCGCAGATCTGTTGAGATTCAGTGGCTATGTCACAGGTGTTTTGGTCAAGAAAACTGAAATATATGTTGACAGGGCTTTTTCAGAATGGGATAAAGCCAGAATGTCAAAGCACTTGCAACCAGCCAGCGTTGATCACAAAGACACAGACCTCAAGGTTTGTGGTGCGCTTCGCGTCCCTGGTTTGAAACTGAACAGCGCTTTGCTTCTGGCCCTAATTCTATCAATTATTCCGACCATCAGCGGGGTAGCATTGATCGCCTAAGAGCCATAAACAAGATCAGTTAAACCCCGCAACCGAGAGGAAGCGGGGTTTTTTTTAGCTGCTTGAATACTGGAATCGAATCGAACCATTGCAGTAAAGGATTTGAAAGGATGAACCCATCGACAAAATTGGTCCCCGAATTACGCAGCGGGTCTCAAGTACTTATCGAAGCATTGCAACGCAATGGCGTGAAACAGATATTTGGTTACCCGGGCGGCACGATTATGCCCGTCTATGATGCACTGGTGGGTTCGGGCTTAAAGCACTACCTGTGCCGCCACGAACAGGGCGCCGCCCTGGCCGCTGACGCTTATGGCCGGGTAACCAGGAAAGCAGGTGTGTGCATGGCAACCTCCGGCCCCGGTGCTACAAACCTGGTTACGGGTATCGCCAATGCCTTTATGGATTCGGTTCCGATGGTGGTGATCACCGGCCAGGTGCCGTCTGCCCTGCAGGGTACTGATGCATTCCAGGAAGTGGATATTTTTGGCATCACCATGCCGGTGGTCAAGCACAGTTATATCGTTCGGAATGTTGCTGACATACCCGGGATTATTAACGAGGCATTCCAGTTGGCGGAGAATGGCCGCCCGGGACCGGTTCTGATTGATCTCCCGAAAGATATTTCAATGGGTGCCGGAGAGGCAGTTTATTCTGCACCCGTTCCGCTGCCCGTGGCGCCGGATCCGGATCCTGATGCCCTGCAGGCTGCCAGCGACATGTTATCCAAAGCACGCAGGCCGCTCGTTATTGCCGGCGGCGGTATCGCCATATCAAACTCGGTTGAGGCCTTTCGCGCTTTTATCGATCGCACCGGCCTGCCGGTCACCAGCACCTTGAAAGGTCTGGGCATCATGCCGACAGACCACCCGGGTTATGTCGGAATGCTGGGCATGCATGGCAACGGGGCAGCCAATCATGCGGTGCAGAACTGCGACTTGTTGATGGTGGTAGGGGCGCGCTTTGATGACCGCGCAACTGGTCACCTGTCACAGTTCGCCCAGTCTGCGCGTATCATCCACCTGGATATTGATCCTGCCGAGATTTCCAAGCTGCGCAAGGCAGATGTCGCGGTTGTCAGTGAATTGAAACCCGCACTTGAGCAAATCAGGCCTGAACACAAGGCCAACAGCACCTGGAGTGCACAATGTCTGAACTGGAAGAAGGAATTTGCGTGGCGATATGACGCACCAGCCAAGGGTATTTATGCGCCTAGGTTATTGCGGGACCTGTCCAGGGCAAAACCACAAGGGCTGACGATTACCTGTGATGTTGGCCAGCACCAGATGTGGGTCGCGCAACACTGCAGTTTCAATGATCCGCTGGAACATCTTTCATCCGGTGGCCTGGGCACCATGGGTTATGGTTTGCCGGCTGCCATTGGTGCAAAAATTGCCAAACCTGAGAACATGGTCATCTGTGTATCCGGTGATGGCTCCATCATGATGAATATACAGGAACTTGCGACGATCAAGCGTTACGGCATCGACGTCAAGATACTGTTATTTGATAATTCGGCACTGGGCCTGGTACGCCAGTGGCAGGAGATTTTCTTCGATGGCAATTACAGCGAAGTCCACCTGGCGGATAACCCCGATTTCGCCGGTGTAGCGCGGGCCTTTGGCATCCAGGCACGCACGATCAGCGAGACCGGTGAGGTTGATGAGGCGCTTGAGTGGCTGCTGCAGTCCGAAGGTGCCGCCATGCTGCACGTCTCGATAGATTCCATGGAAAATGTCTGGCCCCTGGTGCCGCCTGGCAAACCCAATCACAAGATGATGAGCGGAATAACGGGGGAAAGGCGATGAGCGCAACAGAATACAGCCTGCATATCCGTATGAGCGATTGTGAAGGCACAGTGATACGGGCGCTGGGTTTAATCGAGCGCAGGGGGTTTGTACTGAAAAAGTGTAATGTTGGCGAACCGGATGATAGCGGTCGAAAAATGAATGTAACCGTTACCTCATCCCGGCCAGGTGATTTGCTGAAGCGACAGCTGGAACGCCTGCATGATGTTTATACCGTTGAGTTGGCACCTTCCAGAC
>CALJWY010000295.1 GCA_937974465.1 uncultured Lysobacterales bacterium
GATAAAACCGGATAAGGCGCTGAGCAGCAGAACAAACCCACCCAACTGCCACGCGAGCCAGGCTACCAACACGCTCAGCAGAAATACGAAAAAACCATAGATCAGGCTGACCCTGGGTGCTTTTCTGAAATCGGCCCAGCCGGCCCGCAACCACTCGAAGCTCGCGCCTATGGCAAGCTCCCGGCTCGGCACGATCAGGGTTGGCGGATTGCGTTGGGGTTGCTTTGAATCTTCAGTCATGGGCGAAAACGATATCCGGGTTGAGCAAATTCAGAATAAGTCTGCCGACTATTTTTCCAAAGCATAGGTGATAAACCGTTCTTTTTCTTCCCAGATGTTGTTTAGCCATTTTTTCAGATGAGATTTTGCTTCTGCATCCTGCCTGAAATCCTTCCCGCGTATGTCATCACCGATAGGTCGAAACTGGATATTCACCGATATGTTCTTAACCTGGCCGGAAAAAAACTGCCATGCAGTTGGTGTCCCATCCGGGTAAATGATGGTCACATCAATCAACTCATCCAGGGCATCATCAAAGGAATAGAGGATTTGCCCGATACCGCCATAGCGGGGCTTCAGAAGATGTTGGTAAGGTGAGTTTTGCTGTTCCCACTTGCTTTGTGTGAAGCGGGTACCCTCGGGGAAGCTCATCATGGAAACCGGGATATGCTTGAGCTTTTCACAGGCTCGTGCCGCGTTCTCGAGGTCCTTCCCCCGCAGGGTTGGGTCCTTGAGTAATTCCTGCCTGCTGTAACGCTTCAGGAAAGCCATATCCAGCGCCCACCATGCAAACCCCAGGAATGGTACCCAGATCAACTGTTGCTTCAACAGGAAGCGCATAAAAGGTGCACGGCGATTCAGGCAATGCTGCAACACCAGGATATCCACCCAGGACTGGTGGTTACAAAAAACAAGGTAACGACCATCCCGGCGAATCCCGTTGGGCAATTGAATGTCCCACTGCAGACCACGGTAAAACCAGATAACGGCCTTGTTGATCGAAATCCATAACTCACCCATGAGGGACAACAAGTGAGTCATGAAATGACGGGGCGGACCCTTCGGCGCGAGAAACTTGAAGATCGACAGCAGAAAAATCACTGTGGTCAAGACAATGGTATTGACAGATATAAGCAGCAGGGCCAGGCAGCCCTGCACGGCATAGCGAATTTTTTTTAGCATTGCAAAATGCTTTACTGAGCCTTTCTGAACCTCAGCGTCATGCGATCGCTTTCACCAATGGCCAGGTACTTGTCCCGGTCCGTCTCACCCAGGTTCAGGCCCGGGGGCAAGGTCCACACGCCCTTGGGGTGCTCGCGTGTATCTTTCGGGTTTGCATTGATTTCGGAACCTGCTTCAAACACCAGCCCTGCACTGGCCGCCAGTTGTTTGACTGCTTCTTCAGAAACATAGCCACTTTTCGCCGTAACGGATGGATCGGTGCCTTCAGCAGCACGGTGTTGAACCACGCCCAACACGCCGCCGGGTTTTAATACCCTGGCAAATTCATTGAAAATATCCTTCGCCTGACCTGCGCCAACCCAACCATGCGTGTTTCTGAAAGTCAGAATCGCATCGACGGATCCTGGCTCTCCCAGTGATGCCGATTGCGGTGGCGAAAAATATTCAAAGGCAACCTGGTCATATATCTCCGGAGACTGGGCAAAGGTTTCGTTCATTTTCTTTGGCAGTTCATACCGGTAAGATGGCTGCCCTTCAACATCGGCATCCCAGGTAGCAACCACCAATTTGCCATGACCACGCATGACCGGCGCCAGTATCTCGGTATACCAACCACCACCAGGCCAGATTTCCATCACCGTCATGCCATCCTCGATACCAAAAAATTCGAGGGTTTCCACGGGGTGGCGGAACTCATTGCGCGCGATATTGGATTCAGACCGGTGGGCGCCCTGCATGGCCTTACTAACCCGGTCGGTTAATGGTTCACAATCGGCCCAGGCTGCTGATGAGACCAACAGGGCCATAACAGTTACAAACAATCGTTTCATACGGATTTTCTCCAAAAAAAGTTTAATTGATTCGTGTAAATCATACCTTATTTGGAATAGATTTGATTGCAGTCTGTAGCCGGAACTTGACTGCATGGATTCGCTCATTCCAGCCGCTTATGACATAGTGAAACCATCATTTAGCTGAAATCCGGACAGGCTTTTCTGAAATAACTTGGCAACAATCCGGTCAACTGTACATGTACGGCATTAATTACAGGAACAATAAGAAACCATGATCGGAAATCTTCTGCCCTTTCTGATGTTTGGCATTCTTGCAGCGGCACTGCTGGCACGACCATTGTCCAGGCAGTCGCTGGTGTCGATGCCGGTTGCCTTGATTCTGCTTGGTTTTTTCAGTTCAGAGATTTGGGTTTGGCTGGGTCAGGACACCGGTCTGCGCTGGGAAATTCTAAGAGATCTTGTTTTTTACCTGTTGTTACCAATCCTGATTTTTGAAGCAGCGGTCAACATCAATGTGCAGCAATTACGCAGCGAAGGACTCTTGGTTTTCAGCCTCGCCGTTCCCTTGCTCATGGTCGCAACCCTGCTGTCCGCGATGGTAATCCAGAGCCTCGTAGGCGGCTTACTGGGGCATACCTGGGCCCTGGCTTTCCTATGCGGTTCAATGATCAGTGCAACCGACCCAACCACGGCGGGCGCTATCCTGAATGGCTCCGATTCATCAGACAGGGTGGTCAGTATTCTCAGGGGCGAAAGCCTGGTCAACGATGCGACCACCATTACCCTGTTCATCATGATTTCATCCCTGCTGACGATACCGGGCTATGACCTCAATTGGTTGGAATTTGCTGGCCGGTTCTCACTGGTGCTCGCCGGCAGTGTGCTTGTTGGCCTGTTCCTCGGCTGGTTATTTGACCGCATCATTCGTCCGCTCGACGATGTGGTACTGACCACATCAGCAACTCTGGTGCTTGCTTTTGCAAGTTTCTGGGCCTCGGAACATGTCCTCGGCTGGTCCGGCGTGGTTGCAACGCTGTCGGCTGGCCTGACGATTGCCTGGCTGCAGCGTAAGGATCTGGAAGAACAGGATGTCGCCTTTGCCTTTGGCTCGTGGCGGACCCTGGGCTTCCTGGCCGACGCCATGTTGTTCTTCCTGGTTGGCATGAGCATCACCATCGATATGTTTCATATACATTGGCTGGCTATGCTGGTTGGTGTTCTTGCTGCTGTTATTTCGCGTGCGGTTATCGTGTTTTTCGGCGCCGGCCTCCTGTCTCGTTTGCCGCGTCAGAAGCCCTTGTCGATGGGCGAGCAAAACCTGGTGCTATGGGGTGGAATCCGTGGCGCCGTTGCTATCGCGCTGGCTTTATCTTTGAGTACCGAGGTCCCGCACTGGTATACGATTCAGAGCATGGTCTATGGTGTCGCCCTCTTCAGCCTGGTATTCCAGGCGCCGATCTTCAGCTATTTCTCGAAACGCAGGCGCCAGAAGTGAACCTTGAGGCTAACGGCCTTTTTCGAATTCGGGTCCCAGCACCTTCCAGATATTGTCCAGTAACACCGGCTGACCTTTCTCATTGGGGTGAATTCCATCAGGCTGCATCAATTCCGGTGAAAATACGACACCATCCATGAAGAATGGCACAAGTAAAGTATCGTATTTACCGGCAAGATCAGCATAGATTGATTCAAATTGTTGCAGATAATCCGTGCCATAATTGGGCGGTAGCTTGATGCCGGCCAGCAACACTTTTGCCGCATTGTCCCGGCTGAGGCTGACCATGCGCTCAAGGTTGCTGCGCGTGACATCGGGATCGATACCACGCAGCCCGTCGTTGCCACCCAGCTCGATAATGACAACTTCGGGCTTGTAGCGGTCAAGCAGGCGTGGCAGGCGGGCAAGACCACCTTGTGTCGTATCACCACTGATGCTCGAGTTGAGGATTTTGTAATCGTACCTATATTCTTTTAAGCGACTATCCAACAAGCTGACCCAGGAGTCCTGCCGATCCATCCCATAGCCGGCGCTGAGGCTGTCACCGAGAACAAGAATAACTGCTTGCTCTGAAGCGACTGCCGGTTGAAATAGCAGGCCCGAAATTGATAACAGTAGAGATAAAATAACTTTCATGAATAAATCAGACACCCAATCAGATCAAATTGCAGAAAAATTTGCCCTCAAGGCGGAAGAGCTCACCAAGATCGTCACCAGCCCGGAGGGAATGTTGACCATCTTAGACCAGGTGAGTCTGCAAGTCAGTTACGGCGAGCGTATCGCCATCGTTGGCGCATCCGGGGCAGGCAAATCCACGCTGTTGGGATTGTTGGCCGGGCTTGATCTGCCGACGTCAGGCAAGGTCTGGTTAGGCGACAATGAACTGACTGCTAAAGATGAAGACGGCCGCGCAGCCTTGCGAGCCGACCAGGTTGGTTTCGTATTCCAGTCATTCCACCTTATCCCGTCCCTGACCGCGCTTGAAAATGTCATGCTGCCACTGGAACTGGCCAATCATGAGCAACCCGAACAGGAAGCGCTCCAGACCCTCAACAGGGTAGGACTCGGTGAACGTGCCGGCCATTACCCCCGCCAGTTGTCAGGTGGTGAAAAACAAAGGGTTGCCATCGCCAGGGCCTATGTTATTCAACCCAGCGTGTTATTTGCCGACGAGCCCACCGGCAACCTGGATCAGCAAACCGGAGAGACAGTTGTCGATATTTTATTTCGACTCAACCAGGAGTATGGCACGACCCTGGTGCTGGTCAGCCACGACCTGGAACTGGCAGAACGCTGTGATCGCATCATCAGGATGGAAGCCGGCCACATTGTGACGCCAGCACCAGACAATCCGGTCCCAGATGGACCGGCTTTAAACAACGGGGAGAACCTGGCTTGAAAGAACTTTCTCTCGCCTGGCGTTTATTGGCCAGGGACTGGCGTTCAGGTGAACTCACCGTCTTGAGTGTTGCGCTCGTTATCGCCGTAACCTCACTGACGGCAGTGGCCTTTCTGACGGATCGTGTCGGCCATGCCGTTGAGCTGAGAGCGGCCGAATCACTGGCGGCAGATTTACGCCTGGGCGCCAGCCAGGCACTGTCCGCGGACTACGTGCAGATGGCACAGGAGGCCGGCCTGGAGACGGCGGCGATGACGACAATGCCAAGCGTCGTATTCGCGGGTGATCGCAGCACCCTGTCCGCAATCCGCGCGGTAACCCAGGCCTATCCATTGCGGGGCGAGCTCAAAACAGCAGAAAAATTACTGGCCCCTGCCAGTATAACAGACAAGGTTCCCGCCAGGGGTGAGGCCTGGGCAAGCACCCGCCTGCTGGCCAGGCTCGGTGCCGACAGTGGCGAAACCGTCACGGTTGGAAAGACCAACCTGACCATCACCAGGGTATTGGATTTCAGACCCGACCAGGGCTGGCAGTTTGTTGACCTTGCGCCCACGCTGCTTATCAACATGGCTGACCTTGAAAGTACCGCGCTGATTCAGCCGGGTAGCCGTGTCAGTTATCGCTTGCTGTTTGCCGGGCCCCGGGATGACATTGAGACCTTCAAGCCGCAACTTGAAGGCCGCCTGGCTCCCGGTGAGCGTCTTAGCGATATCCAGGATACCAATCCACAGATACGTTCCGCCATGGATCGCTCGGGGCGGTTTTTGAACCTCGCCTCGCTGGTCAGTGTTTTACTGGCCGCCGTTGCGGTTGCAATGGCTGCAAGACGTTATGCCGTTCGCCACCGCGACCGTATTGCCTTGCTGAAATGCCTGGGTTCGCAACAGGCCTTCATCCTGCGTCTGAATCTGTTGCAACTGGCCATGCTCACCATCCTGGGTGCATTGGTTGGTGTGATGCTGGGATTTATCGCACAGGAAGCCCTGGCATGGATCACCCGTGACCTGATTTCAGAAAATTTGCCAGCACCGGGCGCATCGCCGGTTTTACTGGGCTTGGTCACCGCCCTGTTTATTCTCTGTGGCTTTGCCCTGCCCGACCTGCTGCAAATGGGTAAAACGCCAGTTTTGCGTGTTTTACGCCATGATGTCGAACCACCACCCATTCGCTATGGACTCAGTTATGTAGCGGGCGTAGTCGCGGTAATGGCGCTGTTACAGTGGATGGTTCGTGACATCGCGCTGGTATTGGGCATTGCCGCAGGTGCTGCCGGCACTTTTGCCGTGCTGGGTTTCGCCGGCTGGCTGCTCGTCAAGGCCACCGGAAGATTTCGTGGTGTTGCTGGTGTTGCCTGGCGTTACGGGCTTGCAAACCTGAACCGGCGGGGTCGTGAAAGCGTCGCCCAGGTGGTCGCATTTGGACTGGGCTTGATGGTATTGATACTGCTAACGCTGGTCCGCAATGACCTGATGGATACCTGGAAACAAAGCCTGCCGGCAGATTCACCAAACCAGTTCATGATCAATATCCAGCCACATGAAGTGCCGCAAATGCAGCAGTATCTGCAAGAACAGGGTATGGACGTACCCCGTTTTGTACCCATGGTGCGCGCCCGCATGACCGAGATTAACGGCGAGGACGTCAACCAGATCACATTTGAAGATCCACAGGGTGAGCGCTGGGCAAAGCGTGAATCCAACCTCAGCTTTGCCGATGAAATACAGGTAGGTAACGAACTGACAGAGGGCCAATGGTGGCAAGCCGGCACTGATCAGCATGAAATATCAGTTGAGGTAGATTTTGCCCGCGACCTGGGCGTAGAAATAGGCGACGAGATAAACTTTGATATCGCTGGTGAGCCCGTCAAGGCCACTGTCACCAGTTTCAGAACCGTGGAATGGGACACCTTCCGGCCCAATTTTTTCATGGTATTTACCCCGGTAACACTGATGGACTACCCGGCAAGTTATATCTCGGCCATGTATGCAAAGCCTGGGGATGACAAAAAGATCATTGAGCTTATGCGGCAGTTTCCGAGCGTGACCATCATTGAC
>CALJWY010000296.1 GCA_937974465.1 uncultured Lysobacterales bacterium
CGAGCTTCATCACGATGAACGAGAGCCCCGCTTTGGCGGGGCTTTTCTTTTCCTGCCAGCAATCACCGGCGGCCCTTTTTTGACTTGCGTATGTCGGCTTGTGGCCGTTAGCCGCCGTTCACATTACTGAAATTCAAGCGAAATGAATGGCTGCTTTCCGCTCCGAAGCGGAAGTTTGTAACCAGCAACCCCTTATTTACGCTTCCGGCCATAAACGGACCTCCACTGGGCTCATACGTTCGTTCGACCAAAGATTTACTCTGTCCCTTTACTCTGACCCCATTACTTTTTTTAACTGTGCTGATAGCTCAACATTTTGTAGTAAAGCTTGGCTGCCAGGAACTCCGAAGAACGGTTACTGGCATTTGGGCAGAGCTCGACTATATCGAAACCGCGAACCGATTCGGTATCCATCACTTTGCGGCATAAACGCAACACCTGGTACCAACCCAGGCCACCCGGTTCGGGTGTGCCGGTTGACGGCAGAATCGAGGGATCAAAGCCATCCAGGTCAATGGTGATGTAAATGGCCCCGCGACACAAAGCCAGAACCTCGTCCATCCACCCATCATCGGCCTCAGCAACATCGGCGGCGAAGAAGGTTTTGGCAGGATTCATGAACTCTTTCTCTGACTGATCCATGCTGCGGATGCCCACCTGGATCAGGTTACAATTTTGAGAGGCCCAATGAAGGGCGCTGGCATGATTGATGGGCTCGCCCTTATAGCTCGAACGCAGGTCAGCATGCGCATCTATCTGCAGTATCGTCAGTTCGTCAAAGTGCTCGGCGTATGCCTGGATGCTGCCAATACTGATGGTATGTTCACCACCAAAGAGGGTGACAAACTTATCATTTTCAAGCTGCTTTCTGACGCATTTCTTGACGGCCCGCCTCATCAAATCAGGAGTTTCATCTATGCTGATGGCGTCGTGCAAAAATATCCCGGTCCTGTAAACTTCGGAGTCCGTTTCGATGTCATATAACTCCATGTTTTCAGCTGCGCCGAGAAAAGCCTCCGGGCCCTTGTCCGCGCCTTTACCCCAGGTACTGGTGCCATCATATGGAACGGGAATCAGCACTGTCCGTGCTGTCTCATACTGCGCATATTCAGTGTCAATTCCGGCAAAAGTCTTCATTTGTAACCCAATATATTCATCATTACCGATTCATCCTGTTGGCTGGCAAACACCTTGTATGTCAATTCGCCGTTTTCATCGCGGTCGATCAGGACATGTTGTGGATCAGGTATAAGGCAATGGTGCAAACCGCCGACACCGCCAATGGTGTCCTGGTAGGCTCCCGTGTTGAAAAACCCGATATACAAGGGCTCATCTTTCTTAAATACGGGAAGGTAAATCGCATTAACGTGTTGCTCATGATTGTAATAATCGTCACTGTCACAGGTTAAGCCGCCCAGGAAAACACGCTCATAGGTATCACCCCATCGATTGAGCGGCAACATGACAAAACGTTTGTTCAATGCCCAGGTGTCGGGCAAAGTGGTCATAAACGAACCATCAATCATATTCCATTTTTCCCTATCATTCTGCTGCTTCTGATCAAGAATCTTGTACAGAACAGCACCGCTCTCTCCCACTGAGAAAGTACCAAACTCGGTATATATAGCGGGCTCTTCTATACCACTCTCGACACACTCCGCCTTGATCAGGGAGATGATTTCTTCGACCAGGTAAGCGTAATCATAATTAAAGTTCAGAGAATTCTTGATAGGAAAACCGCCGCCGATGTTCAGGGCCCTGAGGCTCGGGCAAATCTTTTTGAGGTCCGATAGCACCTTCAGGCATTTGCCCAATTCGTTCCAGTAATAGGCATTGTCATTGATGCCGGTATTGATAAAGAAATGCAGCATGGCCAGGTCCAACTGGGGATCGCTTTCTATCTGGTCTCTGTAGAAGGAAAGAATGTCACGATAGCCAATACCAAGCCGGGAGGTATAAAACTCAAATTTTGGCTCCTCTTCCGAAGCAATCCTGATGCCTATTTTAATTTTCCTGGATGTATACGTTTTGAGCTTCTGGATTTCCTCAGCATGATCGACGATCGTGATCGTATTGTGAAAACCCAAATTGATTAGCTCACCAATCTTCTGCAGGTACAGGTCCGACTTGAAACCATTGAACAAAATGACCTGGTCAACATCAATCAAGCCCTGTTCATAGAGCTTCTTCATGATGCTGAGATCAATCGGGGAGGATGTTTCCAGATCCGCCTTGCTCTTGAGGACCTCATTTAAAACATGCGAATAGTGTGAACTCTTGGTGACATAACAATAATGATAGCTACCCTTGTAATCACATTTTTCCATAGCTGAAGCAAACCATTCCCTTGCCCTTGAAATATTCTGCGAGATTTTAGGCAAATAGGTGTATTTCAGGGGCGACCCATATTTTTCCACCAACTCCATCTGCGATATGCCATGAAATGACAAGCCACCCTCATCGTAGGTGAATTCCTCCTGGGGAAAATCGAAGGTTTGCTCAATCAGATCACTGTATTTGATTTTCGCCATGAGGTTTTCCTTGAGGTCAGAGCCTGAGTAACCAGGCGAACACGAGTGGTGCGACTATTGTGGCATCAGACTCTATGATGAAACTGGGCGTATCTTCATGGAGTTTGCCCCAGGTAATTTTTTCGTTGGGAACGGCGCCGGAATAGGAGCCATAACTGGTTGTGGAATCCGATATCTGGCAGAAATACGACCATAATGGAATATCATCGATTTCCAGGTCCTGCTGCAACATGGGTACGACGCAAATCGGAAAGTCTCCGGCAATTCCACCACCAATCTGGAAAAACCCAATCCCCGGATCCACGGCATTGTCCTGGTACCATCCAGCCAGCCACATCATGTACTCGATACCCGACTTGACGATGCCGGGTTGCAACTCACCCTTGATGCAATATGATGCAAAAATATTACCCATGGTGCTGTCCTCCCATCCTGGAACCACGATAGGCAGATTCTTTTCAGCAGCAGCGAGCATCCAGCTGTCTGCCGGATCAATCTCATAGTCATTTTTCAGCCGGTCTGACAAAAGTAGCTGATACATGTATTCATGCGGAAAATATCGCTCGCCGCGAGCCGATGCCGCATTCCATATTTCCTCGAGATGCCCTTGTAGTCTCCGAAAGGCTTCCTCTTCGGGAATACAGGTATCGGTTACGCGATTTAGCCCGCGCGATAGCAGTTCGCTCTCTTGTTCAGCCGTCAAATGGCGATAGTAGGGCACGCGTTCATAGTGAGAATGCGCCACGAGGTTCATGATGTCCTCTTCGAGATTGGCTCCGGTGCAACTGATAATGTGGATTTTGTCCTCTCGAATCATCCTGGCGAGTAGTTTCCCCATCTCGGCAGTGCTCATGGCTCCGGCAAGGGTCAGCATCATTTTGCCACCCGCATCCAAGTGTGATTCATAGCCTTTTGAGGCATCGACCAGGGCCGCAGCATTGAAGTGAAGGTAGTGTTTTTCGATAAAGTCTCTGATGCTATTTTCTGACATTTTGTATCTTCCACGCCGGTCTTGTTTGTTGGCAAACCACCCGGTTATACACGGGCTGCGAACAGGGCCGAGCAGTATATCTTTATATAAAGATAATCAATAGTGTTTTTTCGATTTGTCACCAGGCAGGGTAAATTCAAAGAATGAGGCTAAGGGTGGAAAGGGTGGGGTCAGAGTCAAGTGCCAGATTTAACCCGATAAGGTCTGCCACTGACCGTTAGCGGACTAGCGCGAGATTGAAATCATTGCCTGTTAAATGCCTGCTCTCCACCTGAGAGCGGACACCCGTCGCGTGTGTTTATCAGAGAAATTAGTGACTGTTAACGGTCGGAAACAGCTATATCTGATTTGTTTCTTCTGCTCCAAGGAATACACTAGGCAGCAATGAAAATAGCAGTCACGGGAACCAGTGGGCGCATTGGACGG